>JBATMT010000153.1:0-5718 GCA_049289975.1 Paracoccaceae bacterium
ATGCCGACATCACCGGCCAGTTGCCAGAGACCAGCGGAGCGTCACCATCCTCCCAGCCAAGCTGGGTCGAGCCCTTGCGGCCGGAATGACCTATCTGGCAGCAGATCTTGGCATGCGTCTCTGCATGAACGAAGTCGACAAGCCGCTTCCACGCCGCCTCATGTTCAGGGGCATAGAGACCGGGGCAACCAAGCGTGATGCGACCCTCAGGCGAAACACAGGTCATCTCGGTGTAGACCAGCCCCGCGCCGCCCTTGGCACGCTCGGCATAATGCACAAAATGCCAGTCGGTTGGGCAACCATCCACCGCCTTGTACTGCGCCATCGGCGAGACGACGATGCGGTTTGCCAGCTCCATCTGGCCGATGCGGAACGGCGCAAACATCGGTGCCCGACCGGGCGTTCCGCCGGCTTGCTCTTGAAACCAGTCCTCGGCTTGCCGGAGCCATTTCGGGTCACGAAGCCGCAGATTCTCGTGGCTGATCCGCTGCGACCGGGTCAACAGCGAATAGGCAAACTGCGTGGGTGGCATATCGAGATAGCGCTCGACCTCCTCGAACCATTCGAGAGAATTGCGCGCGGCCGATTGCAGCCGCAGAACTTCTAGCCGACGTTCGGCCTGATACCGCTCGAACGCCCCTTCGAGCGTCGGTTCGGAATGGAGATATTCCGCCAGCGCGATGGCACTGTCGAATGCCAACCGCGAGCCGGAACCGATCGAAAAATGCCCGGTCGCCGCCGCGTCGCCCATCAAGACGACATTCTCGTGATACCATTTCTCGCAGATCACCCGCGGGAACTGCATCCACACGGCAGAGCCGCGCAGATGGGCGGCATTCGAGATCAGCTCGTGCCCACCCAGATGCTTTTCAAAGATCTTGCGGCAGGTTTCGACCGTGTCTTCCTTCGACATATGCTCGAAGCCCCAGCGATCCCATGTCGCGGGCAGGCATTCGACGATGAAAGTCGCGGTGTTGTCGTCGAACTGATAGACGTGCGCCCACACCCAGCCATGTTCGGTCTTCTCGAAGATGAAGGTGAAGGCGCCGTCAAATTTCTGATGCGTCCCAAGCCAGACGAACTTGCATTTGCGCACGTCAATGTCTGGGCGGAACACGGTCTCATATTCACGGCGGACCAGCGAGTTGATGCCGTCGCAGCCAACCACAAGATCATATTCCTTGCGATAATCTTCGGCCGATTTGAATTCTGTCTCGAACTGCATGTCCACGCCAAGCTCGCGGGCGCGGCTCTGAAGCAAGATCAGCATCTGCTTGCGGCCGATCCCGGCAAAGCCGTGGCCGCCCGACACGGTGCGCACGCCGTCATGCACAACTGCAATATCGTCCCAATAGGCGAAATGACTGCGGATCGCGTCGGTCGAGATCGGATCGTTCTTCTGCATGCGGCTCAGCGCGTCATCCGACAGCACCACGCCCCAGCCGAACGTGTCATTGGCGCGGTTGCGTTCCATAACCGTCACCTGATGCGTGGCATCGCGCAACTTCATCGATATCGCGAAATAGAGACCGGCAGGGCCACCTCCCAGGCAGAGAATCTTCACATCGTCCTCCCATATCGCGCTTCTTCCATTACGGTGCCATTCGATGAATTTTATTTCAAGCTTAAAATTTATGGGGTTGAACTTTCTGCTCTGCGGCGCATCATCAGTACACAACCGGAGGGAAGTGCATGGCAGTGATAGGCGTGGTGGGACTGGGTGCGATGGGCTTGGGAATTGTTCAGGTCTATGCGCAGGCGGGCTTTACCGTCTATGCAACCGATACGCAGGAAGGCGCGCGGAACAACGCGTTGAAGCGGCTGAACGACGCGCTGCAACCGCGTGTAGACTCTGGGAAAATGACTGCCGAGGCCATGCAGGCGATCGTGTCCGCAATCACTGTCACTACGCAGCCCGAAGATTTTGTCGCGCCAGATATGGTGATCGAAGCCATCATCGAGGATCTGGCGATCAAGCAGGCACTTTTTGCCCGGCTCGAGCGGGCGTTCCCGGAGGCGATTCTTGCCACCAACACCTCGGCCTTGTCGGTGATGCTCCTGTCTCGGGGACTGCATCAGCCGGAGAATCTGGTCGGATTGCACTTCTTCAATCCTGCGCCGGTGATGAAATTGGTGGAACTCGTGGTCCATCTGAAAGCCAGCGAAGCCACACTGTCTCTGGCAGAAAAGCTGACCTCGGACGCCGGAAAGACCGTGATACGCTGCGCCGATACGCCCGGCTTTATTGTCAACCGCTGCGCCAGGCCCTTCTATGGCGAGGCACTCGCGATGGTAGCCGAGGGTCGCTGGCCGTCCGAGATTGACGCATCCATGCTGGCGGCAGGTTACCGGATGGGGCCGTTTGCGCTGATCGACCTGATAGGGGCCGACATCAACCTTGCCGCAACCGAAGGCATGAGCCGCGCCATGGGCGGCAATCCCCGCTATCATGTATTCAATCTGTTGCGCGAACAGGTCGCCAAGGGTGATCTCGGCCGCAAGTCCGGACGTGGGTTCCTGTTTCCCGGCGTGCCGGAAGCACCGCCGTCTGATGCGGAATGGATCGCCACCCGGATCGAAGCAACGTTGGCAAACGAGGCCGCATCGCTGGTTGAAAGCGGAGGTGCGACTCCGGAAGCTATTGATTCAGCACTGAAGCTTGGTCTGAATTTCCCGCGCGGCCCGTTTGAAAGCGCCCGAGCGCGGGGTATTCCGTTGATCCTCAAGGCACTCGCGCAACTGGAAGTTCGCGCGCCCGCCGAGCTGAAGGGCCGCTATGTCGCAAGCCCCGTTTTGACGGCGATGGCCTAGGCAGCCTGTAAGGATACGGACCTATTCGTCGCCCTGCGCCTCGGCGCGGCTCTTGCCTGACACATCCATCGCCAGCGTTGCGGCCATGAACCCATCCAGATCGCCGTCCAGCACCCCCTGAGTGTCCGATGTCTCGTGACCGGTTCGCAGGTCCTTCACCATCTGATATGGCTGCAACACATAAGAACGGATCTGATTGCCCCACCCCGCATCGCCTTTCGACTCGTGCTGGGCGTTGATCGCGGCATTGCGCTTGTCGAGTTCGAGTTGATAGAGCCGCGAGCGAAGCGCGTTCATCGCCACTTCGCGGTTCTGGTGCTGGGACTTCATCGACGACGTCACGACGATGTTGGTCGGCAAGTGCGTGATCCGAACGGCGGAGTCCGTGGTGTTGACGTGCTGGCCGCCTGCACCCGATGAACGATAAGTGTCGATGCGGATATCGTTGTCAGGAATGACGATTTCGATATTGTCGTCTACCACCGGATAGACCCAGACCGACGAGAACGACGTGTGCCGCCGCGCCGCACTGTCGTAGGGCGAAATGCGCACCAGACGATGTACGCCCGATTCCGACTTAAGCCAGCCATAGGCGTTCGGTCCGGTGATCTTGTAGGCGGCGGATCTGATACCCGCTTCGTCGCCTGAAGTTTCGGATTGCAGTTCGACCTTGTAGCCCTTCTTTTCGGCCCAGCGGACATACATCCGCGCCAGCATCGAGGCCCAGTCACAGCTTTCGGTGCCACCAGCGCCCGCGTTGATTTCAAGGAACGTGTCGTTGCCATCGGCCTCTCCGTCCAGAAGCGCTTCAAGCTCCTTGGCGTCGGAAAATTCGCGCAGTGCCTTCAGGCTTTTCTCGGCCTCAGAGATGATCTCGTCGTCGCCCTCGGCCTCGCCCAGTTCGATTAGTTCGACATTGTCGGTCAGGTCGCGATCGATCTTCTTGTAGGTCTCGACCTTGTCCATCAGCATCTGTCGCTCTCGCATCAGCTTTTGCGCCCGCGCAGGGTCCGACCACAGGTCACCGTCCTCGATCATGGCGTTGAATTCTTCCAACCGATGCGGTGCGGTTTCCCAGTCCATGCGCTGACCCAGAAGCTTCAGCGACTTGCGGATAGCCTCGACAATATTCTGTGTTTCGGCGCGCATGGCCTACCCTCTCATCAGATCGTTCGGGGTGATAGCCGACGCACCGCTGCCCGGCAAGAGCGGCGGCGACCCAACCCACGCTGGTTTTTCAGTAAAGCCCGCCAGACGACACGGTGCCGAAATCGGCCTTCTTGGGAATGACCTTCTGTTCGCCGTCCGAGGTCGTGACCGCCGTACCACCCTCGTCACCACCAAGTTCACCCTCGGCAAACAGCGGCAGGTTCTGGCCCATCGCAAAGCCGCCATCAACCAGCGTATCCAGTCCGAAAAGCGTGTCCTCGCCATCGCGGAAATACTCTGCCTGAACGAAATCACCCGACACGCCATCGGGCAGACGTTCGCCAGTGAAGCGGTTGATATTGATGAAATGTCCGCCCGGCGGCACCTTGAAGTCGGTCCCGCCGTACTTCTTGATTGCCTGTTCCATGAACGCCTGGAAAACAGGAACGCAAAGCGTGCCGCCAAAAGCGCCCTCGCCCAAAGGACGCGGCTGGTCGTAGCCCATATAGCAACCCGCCACGATGTTTGACGAAAAGCCAATGAACCACACGTCCTTGGCATCGTTGGTGGTACCGGTCTTGCCGGCAATCGGCACCGGCAGATGGACACCTGTGCCCGAGCCGCGCTTGACGACGCCTTCCATCATCGAAGTCAGGTTATAGGCAGTGATGGCGTCCATCACTCGCTCGCGGTCCGATTTGATGTCGGGCGATTGCCCGGCGGGCAGCGCGTCCTGTCTGCAGCCATCACAAATGCGCTGGTCGTGGCGATAAACGGTGCGCCCCCAACGGTCCTGTACGCGGTCAACCAGCGTTGGTTCTACCCGCTCGCCGCCGTTGGCAAACATCGCATAGGCGGCAACCATTTTGTAAAGCGTGGTTTCCTGTGCGCCGAGCGCGTTGGCCAGGAACGGATCAAGGTGATCATAAACACCGAATTTCTCGGCGTAGCTTGCTACCAGCTCCATGCCGATCTCTTGCGCGATCCTGACCGTCATCAGGTTCCGCGACTGTTCGATCCCGGTGCGCATCGGCGTCGGGCCATAGAACTTGTTCGAGGCATTCTTCGGCCGCCACAGACCTTGCGGCGTGTTCACTTCGATCGGCGCGTCGACGACGATGGTGGCCGGGGAAAAGCCGCTGTCGAGTGCGGCCGCATAGACGAAAGGCTTGAAGCTCGAGCCAGGCTGGCGTTGCGCCTGCGTCGCGCGGTTGAACACCGACGACTGATAGGAGAACCCACCCTGCATGGCGATGACGCGTCCGGTATTCACGTCCATCGCCATGAAGCCGCCCTCGACCTCCGGCACCTGACGCAGCGACCAGCGCTTTGGCGTGCCATCCTCGTTGGCAAGCTCTGTGACCATGACCACATCGCCGACCGACACCAGGTCGCCCGCAACCTTGGCGCGCTTGGACAGTGACCCATCGGCCAACCGCTTGCGTGCCCATGTCACATCTTCCGCCGGGATCATCTGACCCTCGTCCGGCAGGCCCTCGATTCCGATGCGGGCGTCTTTTTCACCTACTTCCAACACCACCGCCGGATACCAGTCCAGCAGGTCGCGTGGCACTTCCTCGGCCGCAAGCGCCGCGCGCCAATCGGCTTCAGATGCCAACTTCTCGGCCTGAATAACTTTGCGTGTGCCACGCCAGATGCCCAGACCTCGGTCATCCTTCTCCAGCGCGGTTTGCAGCGCACTGGCGGCTTCCGCCTGCATGTCGGGATCGACGGTGGCGCGGATCGTCAGGCCACCAC
>JBATMT010000154.1:0-2433 GCA_049289975.1 Paracoccaceae bacterium
GTGGACCTCTGATGAAGGCGCTGATCGGCATTGACGTCGGCACAGGTTCGGCGCGGGCAGGGGTATTTGGGCTTGATGGACACATGCTGGCCTCAGCCAAACGCCCGATCACCCTCTGGCACGAGCCGGGCGACATCGTAGAACAATCGTCAGACCAGATATGGCAAGCCATCTGCGAAGCGGTGCGCGAAGCAATGTCATCTTCAGGCATCGCCGCCGAATCCGTTTCAGGCATCGGCTTTGATGCAACCTGTTCGCTCGTTGCCCTTGACCCGACCGGCGGCGGCGTGGCTGTCGGCCCCTCAAACGATCCCCAACGCAATGTCATCGTCTGGATGGATCACCGAGCCCAGGCCGAGTCAGAAGAGATCAACCAAGGCGGATACCGTGTGCTGGACTATGTCGGCGGACGCATCTCGCCCGAGATGGAGACGCCGAAGCTTCTTTGGCTCTCGCGCCATCGTCCCGAAAGCTTTGCAAGCGCGGCACATTTCTTCGACCTGTCCGACTACCTGACGTGGCGCGCAACGGGATCGCTTGACCGCTCGGTCTGCACAGTCACCTGCAAATGGACCTATCTTGCCCACGAAGACCGATGGGACCCTGACTATTTCCGGCAAGTCGGGCTGGGTACCCTTGCCGAAGAAGGCTTTCGCCGCATAGGCACCAAGGTTGTGGCGCCGGGCACACGTCTTGGTGGCCTGACCGAGGCCGCAGCAGCCGAGATGGGGCTTGCGCCGTCGACCCCCGTGGCTGCGTCCTTGATCGACGCCCACGCGGGCGGTTTAGGAACTTTGGGCGTCAGCGCCGCGCACCAACCTGCCGACTTGGGCAAGCGCCTCGCCTACATCTTCGGCACCTCAGCCTGCTCAATGGCGTCGACCACCGATCCTGTTTTTGTTCCGGGCGTCTGGGGACCTTACTTCAACTCGATGATCCCCGGTATCTGGCTGCTTGAAGGCGGCCAGTCCGCCGCAGGTGCCGCTCTGGATCGCCTCGTCCAGTTACACCCCGACGCACCGATGCTGGAAGCCGAAGCGGCACGCCAAGGACAATCCCTGCTTGCCTATGTGGCGGCACATGCGCTGACACTCGGGCCGACCTTGTCCGAGACAATCCTTGCAGCACGCGACATGGTGGTCGTGCCGGAATTCAACGGCAACCGCTCGCCCTTCGCCGACCCAGAGGCGCGCGCCATCATTTCCGGGCTGTCGTTCGACCGCGGCCTTGCCAGCCTCGCTGCCCTCTATCTGGCCGGACTCAGCGGCATCGGCTACGGCCTTCGCCAGCTGCTGAACCGCTTGCGTGCCAGCGGAATCGAAATTGCCTCCATCGTCGCCAGCGGCGGCGCCGCTCGAAGCGATCTGGTCTGCCAGATGTTGGCTGACACCACCGGGACAACGGTTCTATTGCCTGAAAGGGAAGAACCAGTCCTTCTTGGTTCCGCCATGCTCGGTGGTGTCGCCGGTGGCATGTTCCCCGACCTGGGCGCGGCGATGGCTGCCATGAGCGGAAGCTCTCGCCAATTCACCAGCGTCACCACAGAATTGGCCGACCTCCACACCAACCGCTTCGCCTGTTTCGAGGCCCTTCAGGAGGCAAACCGCTCCCTGAGGCGCACCCGCTGAAAGAGAAGAAAACAAGGTCTTGCGATAGGGAAGATGTAAGTCAACTCGGGGTGCAAAAGGCAAAACTGCCTCAGCCCATCCCCTCGACAATCACCACATGGGCCACGCAAGCGCCGTCACGGTGCCGCTTGGCCGCCTGATACTCTGCCGACGCGTAGCACGACTTCGCTGCCGCCAAGGACGGAAACTCGATCACCACATGGCGCTGCAAATCCGGCCCTTCCAGCGTTTCGCAAGAGCCTCCGCGCGCCAGAAACTTCGCCCCAAATGCCGCAAACGCCACGGGGGCGAGTGCCTGATAACCACTATAGCGCTCCGGGTCCGTGACTGTGACGTGAGCAATCCAATAGGCGCTCACGATTCGCCCTCAAGCAGGTTTCGCGCGATGTCTGCCGCATCGCGCAGGTGCTCCTGAACGGCGGTCGCCGCTGCTTTCGGGTCATTCGCACAGATCGCTGCGCATATCCGCGCCATGTGGGCGGGCCCCGAAATCCGGCGATTGGTTGTGGCCAGCGTCAACGCCCGAAGCCGCGAGATCCGGCTGTTTAGTCTGTTGACGATTTCCCATGCGATATCATGTCCGGCGGACGAAAAGATGACCTGATAGAAAGCCGTCGTGGCGGAATAAAGCTCGTGCTGGGCGACATCGGTAAAGGCGCGCTCCAGATCGGCATGAGCCCGGCGCAGGCGGGTCTTCGTGGCTTCATCGGCCAATCGCGCGCAGGCTGATGCCGCGTCCGCCTCAAGAAGCCTGCGGATATCATAGACTTGCCGCTCCTGTGACCAGTTCAGCGTCGCCACGACC
>JBATMT010000155.1:0-2763 GCA_049289975.1 Paracoccaceae bacterium
GTCTTGCGCCGCCGAGGCAATGCCCGACAGGAACTGCGCGACATATGTGTAGGAAGCTTCGTCCGCGCTTGTCGATTGCAGGAGTGACTCGACCAGCGCGAGGTCATCGCGAAGCGCGATCTCGTCAGGCTCGACCCCGTCATATTCGACCGGCTGGATCTGCATCAGTGGCTGCGACGTTGGCAGCGCCGACAGGATTGCCGACTGGAATGCCACAAGGCTTCTCAACGGTTTGAGGATGAACCCATTCGCCCCGACGGCCAGCGCATCCTGCGCCTGCTCGTCCGAGCCGCTGATCGCCAGAATGGCAGGCACACGCGGCGAAATCCTGTGCAGGTCGGCTATCAGATCAAGCCCCGATCCATCAGGGAGCCCCAGATCGACGATCACCACGGTCGGGCGGTAGGTTTGCAGGTGCCGCCTTGCCGAGCGCAGACAATCGGCCCGCCGTATGCGCGCCCCCGAGCGCAGGCACAACAGGCGGATCGCTTCGCAGGCAAAGCGGCTGTCTTCGACCACCAGCACCGTGAGGCCTGCCAGAGGGCGGCTTGGATCGGGGCCGCGACGTGCGAGAAAGTCGGTCAGATCGTCTCCCATGGCTGGTTCCTTTCCGGAATGGTGAGTCTGACCCAAGCTTAGGCGGCACATGCCTAACGATAGGTAAACGCCGCCCCTGCGACCTTGGAACGCGGCACAAGCGCCGGGCGTCCCTTGCCATGCCGGAAAGTGCGGCTCATAACGTCGCGCAAGCGCATGTTGCCCGAACCGCCGTCACACTTTTCTTGCCGGAGACCCCCCATGATCGGACGCCTGAATCACGTCGCCATTGCCGTGCCCGACCTTGAAGCTGCCGCCGCCCAGTACCGCACCACGCTTGGCGCCAACGTCCGCGCGCCGCAGGACGAACCGGATCATGGCGTCACGGTGGTGTTCATCGACCTGCCGAACACCAAGATTGAACTGCTCTATCCGTTGGGCGAGAACTCCCCGATCAAGGGGTTCCTCGAAAAGAACCCGTCGGGCGGCATTCACCACATCTGCTACGAGGTCGATGATATCCTTGCGGCGCGTGACCGGCTGAAAGCTGAAGGCGCCCGCGTACTGGGTACGGGGGAGCCGAAGATCGGTGCGCACGGCAAGCCGGTGCTGTTCCTGCACCCGAAAGATTTCAACGGCTGCCTGGTCGAGCTGGAGCAGGTCTGATGAGTCTCACCGGCGGAATCGTCCTGTTTGCGGTGATCTGGTTTCTGGTGTTTTTCATCATGTTACAGATCGGAGTTCGCAGTCAGGATGATGCCGGCGACGTCATGCCCGGCACGCCCGCCTCGGCACCCGCCGATGCGCAGATCGGGCACAAGGCCAAGATAACCACGATGATCACCTTTGTGATCTGGGCGATCGTTGCCGCCGTGATCCTGTCAGGGGTCATCTCGATCTATGATCTCGACTTCTTCCACCGGCTGCACCCGCCAGAGAGCTGACGTCAGGCGCTTTGCGTGCCGATCAGCCGGTGAAAGATATGGGTGAAGGTCGCGACTCCCAGAACCGGCACGAACAAGTTTACCAGAGGCAGTGACAGCGGCGCAGCCATCAACGCGCCCGCCAGCCACACCGTACCGGCATTGGCGCGTCGCAGCGCCACAGCCCCTTGCCGCCCGATCCGCCGGGTGGCGACGGTTTCAAAATATTCCCGCCCCAGCAGATAGCCGTTGACCGCCCAGAAGAGCAGCGGCCCGAACGGACCGACAAAGAAGTACAGCACCAGCGCGACAAGGTTCACGCCAAGGATCACCGCAAAGAATTTCACCGCACCCAGAATGGCGGCCACCACCGGCTCGGGCCGCGCGGGTGGCAAGCCGGGATAGTGGCGATCCTCGACGGCATCGGCGACGCTTTCCAGAAAGAAGCCGGAAAACAGCGCCGCCACCGGCACCATCAGGAACACCGAAAGCCCGATGAACAGCAGGAATGCACCCCATCCGGCAATCGCCCCGATCCAGTCGACCTGACCGACCCACGGCAGGGCGAAGTGATCGGGCAACAGCCATCCGGCGACGCCCGACAACACCATGTAAACCGCGATCAACAGCGCCAGCGCCAGCGCAACGCCAAGACCGACGACCCGCAAAAATCGAGCATCCGACATCTGCGAAAGCGCGGAAGTGAAGGCAGAAAAGATCACAGATCGAACCAAGTGACAGTTGTTTCAAGATCCGGGCGCGGACGTTCGGGCGGTACGGCACCCTCGGTTCCGATATGGACGACACCGGCCACCCATTCGCCCGGATGCAGCTCCAGCCCGTGCCTGAGGAACGTATCGTCCAGCAGCGGCCAGCCCGTCAGCCAGTTCGCTCCCCATCCGGCCGCACCGGCCGCGTTCAGAAGCGTCATGCACACGGCGCCGGTCGAAAGCACCTGTTCAGTCTCGGGGATCTTGTCTGTCGCCCGTGGCACCTTCACCACCACGACGGCCAGATGCGAGTCGGCGAATTGCGCCACGCCCTTGGCCCGTTGGCCCTCGTCCATGCCCAAGGCCACGCCGCGTTCTTCGGCCAGCGCCGCCAGCCGCGTCAGCGCGCCCTTTTCCAGAACGATCAGCCGCCACGGCTCCAGTTTGCCATGATCGGGCACCCGCACCGCAGCCCGGAGGATCGGGCGCAACGCATCGCGCGTCGGCACCGGCAGCGTTCAGCAGCGTCATGCACACGGCGCCGGTCGAAAGCACCTGTTCAGTCTCGGGGATCTTGTCTGTCGCCCGTGGCA
>JBATMT010000156.1:0-8287 GCA_049289975.1 Paracoccaceae bacterium
CATCGATCTCGCCGCGCGCGGCCTTGGCGCGACGGTCTGGCAGCGCGCGACGCGGATCATCATCCCCAATATCAAGTTCGGCATCGTGACGGCGGCGCTCTTGTCCTTCGTGCTCTCCTGGGAGGAAATCGGCGTCACGCTGTTCATCACCAGCGTCAACGCCATCACGCTGCCCAGGCTGATGTGGATGGGGCTGCGCGACAACATCGACCCGGCGATTGCGGCGGTGTCGGTGATCTTGATCGTTGTCGTGGTTGCCGTGATCCTGACCAAGGCGTTTGTCGAGTTCACGCGCCGGAAGTCAGTTCAGAGCTGAGGCTTCAGCAGGGTTTCCGCCAGTATCGCGCAGCCTTTCAGGCCATTGCGGATCGCCGCCTGGTCGCCGCGGCGCAGGTAGTCGAGCCAGAGTCCGTCGAGTGTGGCCATGATCGTGTCGATAACGATGGCGCGGTGTTCTGCACTGGCAGGGCCGAAGTCGGCAAGAACTTCGGCGAGGCGCTGCCGATAGCGCTGGTAAAGGGCCAGTTCGGTGCTGGCGATCTCGGGGTGGGCGAGTGCGGCTGACCAGAGGTCAACGCGGACGCGCAGGTATTCGCGGGTCAGAAAGGCGGCACCAAAGCCAGTGGCGATGAAGGCGCGCAGGCGGTCGAGAGGTTCGGTCGTGCTGCGGTCGAGGTCTTCGGTGGTGGCCTCATGGAGTTTCTGCGAGGCGTGGCGATAAGTTGCGGCCAGAATCGCGTCCATGTTGTGGAAATGATAGGTGAGATGGCCCAGCGACAGGCCCGCTTCCTGAGCGATCTTCCGTGCCGTCAAGCTTACGTAACCATCACGCTCGATACAGCGGAGGGCGGCGGAGGCGATCTGGGCGCGGCGGTCTTCGGCGGGAAGTTGTTGATGGCGTCTGGTCTGAATTTCCACGGGCAAGACGTCTTTCGGAAGTTAGAAATCAATGATGAAGGTGGCGCCTTTCTGGCTGTCACCAAGGACTATGCTGCCACCATGCGCCTGAAGCAGGGTTCGGGCAATGGCAAGACCCATGCCGGTGCCTCCCTTTTCGCGCTTGGTGGTGAAGAAAGGTGTGAAGACGCGCTCCCGGTTGCCGGGGGATATACCTGAGCCGTTGTCCGAGATGGTCAGGCGCGGGCCTTCCCGATGCTCTGTTGTATGAAGGTCGATCTGCGTGGCGCCATGCTCGACGGCGTTCTCGATGAGATGGGTGAGCACGATCCGCAGGCCATCGGAAGCGAGAGGGATCGGGACATGCTCGCCCGATGTGGTTTGAGTAAGCCCGGGGCGCGCAATTTCGGGAAGTATCGCGGAAAGGGTCGTGTTGCCGCGGTGCAGCGGGGCGCGTGCAGCAGCAATCCGGCGGAGCGCCGCAAGCAGATGCTCCATGCGGCTGGTGGCTGCGAGAATGTTGGCACGAAGACTTTCGTTGCCGGTGTCGCTGAGTTCGAGGAGTTCGGCCGCGCCGCGAATGGCGGTCAGCGGCGACTTGAATTCGTGGGTGACGTGGTCGGTAAAGCTGCGGACTGCGGCTTCGCGGTTCTGCAAGGTCGCCGCCATGGTCAGAACGCTTTCGCCCAAATGTTCGAGTTCGGTTGTGCCGTAGTGTTCGAGGGGTGCGAGGGCGGCGTCGTCACCGGCGGAAAGCGCTTCGGTTCGGGCGGCCAGCGCGGTGACGGGTCGCAGAAGCAAGCGCCAGAGGAGAAAGGCGAGGATGGCCGTGACGAGGATAACCGAGGCTGTCACGAGCAGAGCAGAAGAGCGAAAGCCAAGCGCGGGTGACAGGTTGCGGACTGCGATCAGGCCAGCGGGCGGCTGGGTCAGCACCGCTGCCAGAGTTCCGCCGAGGACGACAAGCAGGGGCGGGCGCCATTTCTGGACTATGCGCCTTGGCATGGGCCCATCCTTACGCCGATGCCGTGCAGCGTTTCTATTCCGTCCGGGCATCCAGCCTCTGCCAGCTTGCGCCTGAGATTGCGCAGGTGGCTTTCGGTAGTACGGTCGTTGGCGTTGGAATTGCCGCCATAGAGCGTGTCGGTGAGCTGGATGCGGCTGGCGATGTGGTCGGGGCGCTGCATCAGCCTTTCGAGAAGGCGAAATTCGGAGGCGGTGAGAATGACGGGTTGGCCTGCGAAGCTGCATTGGCGTGTGTCGGGCAGAAGTGTCAGGGCGCCGCGCGTAAGGCGGGACGGGTCGGGCGTGTGCGTGGCATTGGCGCGTTTGAGGATGGCCTTGACCCGCGCCACCAGTTCGCGCGGGCTGAACGGCTTGATCACATAGTCGTCTGCGCCAAGTTCCAGACCAAGCATGCGGTCAATCTCTTCGTCGCGGGCCGACAGGAGAAGAACGGGCGTCTCTGTGGTGCGTCGAAGCTGGCGGCAGACCTCAAGGCCGTCGAGTTCTGGCAGGCCGATGTCCAGCACGATGAGGTCAGGTAGGAGTGTCGCGGCTGCCGTCAAGGCTGCGGTGCCGTCAGCGGCGTCATTGGTGCGGAAGCCTTCGCGTTCGAGGGCGATCCTCAGGATTTCACGGATGTTGGGATCGTCGTCTACGATCAGGACAAGAGGTGTCATCGGGCGAACTGGCTCATGGGATGCTGGGTCAGGTAACGCTGAACCCGCCATGAACGGAACCCCCATTCGCGCCAATCGGTGATCTCGGGGCCTGACAGTATCAATTGGCAGGTACTGGGCATGATGCCGGTCGCATTGTGAAAATCGCGCAGGGCGGGGGCGGCGGTCGGTCCGAGATCGCAGAGATAGTCGAAGTCGATCATTGCGGTCCGGCCGTGGACAAAGGTTCCAAGGTTGGCACGCGCGACGATGTCGGCGAAATTGACGAAGCACGACCCATAGAGGACGGAAAGACTGAGAAGTCCGACGCGTGTCAGCAGCCAGCCGTTTGAGTGATGGCGCGCGATTTGCCAGAGGATGAGGGCGAGGCCGAACGCGACCATGGCCATCCAGATCGCCGCATGGAGACGCAGGTAAGTGAGACCATAGGTGTCGACGTAGAGATCGAGTCTGTAGATCGACGAAACGACGAGAGCGACATTTTGCGTGACGAAGATAAGGAGCAGAGCCTGCAAGCGGGAAAAGCCTTCGGTGAAGGGGCGTGAGGCGAGGGTGTATGCGCCTGCAAGGAGGGCGGTGAGGACGAGTGGATAGGCGCCCCGGTGCGCATATTCTGCGTAAGTAAGGCCATCTGGCAAAGCGGCACCTGACCAGAGATAGGTGGCATCAAGGCCGCTTTGAACTGCGAAAATGACGTTGAAGAGCAGGAGGGAGTTGGACACCGATCTTTGATTGAGGCCCACGAGCTGGAACGGTCTTGCCTGCACGTAGCGGGACAAGATGGGTGCCGGCAGGAAGGACGAGCACAGCAAGGGCCAGATGAGGTAGGCCATGGCGCACCAGAAGATCAAACGCGCGATCTGCTCGGCGCTGAGCCAGCGGAATGAGGTCGAGGTGTCGAACCAGTCCTGCAAGATCGGGTTTGCGCTGAGAAAGAGGCTGACGAACAGGCCCGCGCCGACCAGTGGCATGCCCCAGTCGGATCGGGCATGGCGGACGAAAAGCCTCCGATCCTGTGAGGAAACCAGATCACGCGTGGCGGTAAAGAGGCTCCATGCGGAAAACCATGCGAGGCGGCGCAGGGTCGCGACCACTGCCGGGCGCAGCTCGGACAGGCGGGCAGTTCGTGGAAGAAGTGCAAGGCCGGTGGCCGCCAGAATGCCTGAGAGAAGGAAGGCAAAGGACAGCAACTGGAAATGCTCGGTCGCGGGTAACGCAGACAGGAGCGAAATCGGCACCGCGCGTTTGATGGTCAGTGCGCGGTTGTTGGCGCGGCTGATGACGGTGAGGGTGGCCATGAGGGCAACTGCAAAGAGTGCCGCCGATATGCCGGGACTATGCAGCCAGAACAAAACATCAGCGATGGCCACGAAACTGGCAAGGATTGGCAAGAGGGTGCGGCGTGATCTGGAGCCGGTCGGCGTTGGCGGCATCGACGGGGGGCATGGTGGTTCGCGTGGGCTTTCTTCGGCAGGGTCGAGCCACCAGCCGTCAGTCATCAATGAATAGGGCAAGCTTTCAATCGTTGTGTCGTTCATTCCTCTGTCCCTTCGTTTGCGGTGTGCTCACCGTCTGAAGGCTGGATAGAGGCTTGGCTTGCAGATGCTTCGGCGCAGTTCAGCAGAAGATCAGTAGATGACGTGGGTGAAGTAGGCCTATCCTAATCCATGCTGAGAAAGTTCTTTCTTTTTCCGAAGCAACAATCCGGTCATCTTGCCCTTAACGCGCAAGAACCGGGCGTAGGTCACGCCGGAGCGAGGAGTGGAAGATGATCCGCACTGGGAACGACTACCGAGAGTCGATCCGCGATGGGCGGGACGTCTTTATCAACGGCGAGAAGGTGCCGGACGTGACGGTGCACCCGCAGTTCAAACCGCTGGTCGATGTTCGGGCGCGTATCTTTGACATGGCGCATGATCCGGCAACTCGTGATCTGATGACTGTCACGCAAAACGGCGAGGTAAATGCGGTCGGGAACGCATTGCCCTACAGTCAGGCGGACTGGTGGGCCAAGCGGCGTGCTGCGGATGCAGTGATGGATGAGGCAGGCGGCGTGGTGACGCGCGTCGGCGACGAAACCGTCGGCGAGATGTGGTCGCTTTTCGACGCGTCGGATGTGCTTGCCGAAATGGACCCGCAGTTTGCAAGGAACATCGAGACACATATCGGCAAGGTCCTGCGATCTGATCCGTTTCACGTGTCGGCGAATACCGATCCCAAGGGTGACAGATCGAAACTGCCACAAGATCAGGACCCGGACATGTTGTTGCATGTCGTGCGCGAGACGGATGCGGGGATTGTGGTGCGCGGGGCGAAGTTCGAGACGGCGGCGGCCTATGCCAATCAAGCTTTCACCAAACCGACGATTGCCAACTGGGGCGATGACGCTCTTTCAGACTATGCGGTGGGGTTCATCTGCGATCTGGGTACGCCGGGCCTGAAGTTCATTTGCCGGACGGGATTTGCCGGGCGCGCTCCGATAGAGGACTATCCGCTTTCCAACAAGTTCGACGAGATCGATACGCTGGTGGTGTTCGACGATGTGTTGATCCCGTGGGAGAACGTCCTTTTCTACCGCCAGACCAAAGCGGCAACCTGCATACGCGCTACCCTGCATCGCTATTCGGCCTTTGCCTTTGTTCAACGTAATCTCAAGCTTGCCGACATGATGATCGGTGCGGCTTTGTTCAATGTTCGCCAGAGCGGGTTGGACCGGTTGCAGCCGGTGCAGGAGAAGCTGTCGGCGCTTGCGGTCTATCGGGAAGGGATCAATGCCCATCTCACAGCGGCCATCGCGCTTGCCGAACGCTCTCCTGCGGGCCTGATGATGCCGAACCAGTCGCTCCTTTATGCCGGCCGGGTTCTTGCGGGTTCGCAATTGCACGAGATGATGCACATCGCGCGCGAACTCTGTGGCGGCCAGATCTGTATCACTCCGGATGCGGCGTCTTTCCGCAATCCCGAGACGGCGCCGTGGCTGGAGAAATACTACACGGTCAGCGAGGAGTGGGTCGCTGAAGATCGGCGCAAACTGATGGCATTCGCGCGGGATCTGCTGAACTCGGACTATGCCGGGCATCGGCTTTCGTTCCAGCTGTTCGCCCAGTCGCCGCCGTTTGCGCATCTGGCCGCGGTGTACCGGAACTTTGATTGGGAGGGTCCGCTGGCGTTCGTGAAGGATGCGGCAGGACTTTCCGAGCGGGTCATGGGCAAGACGACGCGGACCACCAAGGACAGCGCGATAAGCCGGTGGTTTTCGACAGATGCCTCGTCGCCCGCCGAAATGGCAGAGGCATGATCAACATGGCCGACGCAGATACATACCAGGACGTCAACCCATCCGCAGCGGCAGCTGGACCGAGAATGCAGGAAAAGGACCCAATCATGTCAGTGGAAACAGTCGATACTCTTGTCGTCGGCGCAGGTCAGGCCGGGGTCGCGGTGAGCGAACATCTGAGCCGCAATGGAGTGCCACACCTTGTGTTGGAGCGGAACCGGATCGCCGAGCGCTGGCGGTCGGAGCGCTGGGATTCGCTGGTTGCAAACGGCCCGGCCTGGCACGACCGTTTTCCGGGCATGGAGTTTGCGAGTGACCCGGATGCGTTCGTCGGCAAGGAAAACGTTGCCGACTATTTCGTGGCCTATGCCGAGAAATTCAATGCGCCGATCCGGTGCGGGGTTGAGGTCCGGAACGTCGAGCGCAACGTCGGTCGGCCGGGCTTCCGGGTCGAGACGTCACAAGGCGTCATCGAGGCGCGGAACGTGATCGCCGCCACCGGGCCTTTCCAACGGCCGATCATCCCGGCTGTTGTGCCGGAAAGCGCGGGCGTTGTTCAGATGCATTCCAATCATTACCGCAATCCGGGACAACTGCCCGAAGGTGCGGTTCTGGTGGTGGGGGCGGGTTCGTCGGGCGTGCAGATCGCCGACGAACTTGTGCGTGCCGGCAAGCGCGTTTACCTTTCGGTCGGGCCGCATGATCGGCCGCCTCGGGCCTATCGTGGGCGCGACTTCGTCTGGTGGCTGGGCGTTCTGGACAAGTGGGATGCTGCGGCGCCAACGCCGGGGACCGAGCATGTGACCATTGCGGTCAGCGGTGCGCGCGGTGGGCAGACGGTGGATTTCCGGCGGCTTGCGTCGGAAGGCATGGTGCTGGTCGGGCGCACGGATGGCTACAAGGACGGCGTTGTTTCGTTCGCGCCAGACCTTTGCGAAAACGTTGCGCGGGGCGATGCGAATTATCTCTCGGTACTTGACGAGGCAGACGCCTATATCGCCCGCAATGGGCTGACCCTGCCGGAGGAGCCGGAAGCGCGAAAGGTGTGGCCGGAGCCGGACTGCATGGCTCATCCGATCGGTGAACTCGATTTGGCCAAAGCCGGCGTGACGTCGATCATCTGGGCCACCGGCTATGCGCTCGACTTCGGCTGGCTCAAGGTCGATGCGTTCGACGAGAAGGGCAAGCCGAAGCACCAGCGCGGCGTCTCGATCGAGCCGGGCATCTATTTCCTTGGCCTGCCGTGGCAGTCACGTAGGGGATCGAGCTTCATCTGGGGCGTCTGGCACGATGCAAAGCATGTCGCCGATCATATCCTGACGCGGCTCAAGTATCTGGAATACAGTGCCTATGCCGACGGCAAGGCGAAGAGCGCGTAACCTTTGACAGCGGCGACCCCCTGGACGAGGGGCCGCTTCCCTTTTCTCGTTCCATCTCAACCGGAGGCCCAAGTTGGCACATTATCGGCATCGCAAGTTCAACACCAAGGACACCTATCCCGAGCAGAAGCTCGACAATGACCTGTGCCAGGCGGTCGTGGCACGCGGGCGCATGGTTTTCCTGCGCGGCCAGTGCCCGCAGGATCTGGACACGGCGAAAAACATCGGGAGCCACGATCCGGTCGAACAGACCCACAAGGTCATGCAGAACATCAAGCAGCTTATCGAAGAGTGCGGCGGCAAGATGGAGCATCTGTGCAAGGTCGTGGTCTACATTACCGATGTGCGCCACCGCGAGGCCGTGTACCGGACCATGGGCGAATACATCAAGGGTGTGCATCCGGTGTCGACCGGCCTGTGCGTGACAGCTCTGGCGCGTCCGGACTGGTTGGTGGAGATCGACGGTACCGCTGTCATTCCGGACTGACGACGACCTGGGCCCTGCCACGGACTCAGGATGTTTGACGAAAGAAAATGCGCAGTGACATTTTCTGCTGGGAAATATCCTCGGGGGTCCGGGGGCAGACAGCCCCGGCTTTACATCAATAAGGACCGCCCATGACATTTTCTCTTGTAGCCCGTTGCGACCGGACAGGGCAGTTCGGCATGGTTATATCCTCGTCTTCGCCTGCTGTTGCGGCGCGGTGCGCGCATGTGCGGGCAGGGGTGGGCGTTGTCGCCAGCCAGAATGTCACCGACCCGGCGCTGGGGCCACTGGTGCTGGACCGGCTTGAGGCAGGGCAAAGCGCGGCAGAGGCACTGGCGGGTGTGGCGGACGGTCGGGCGCATATCAGCTACCGACAGCTTCTGGTTGTGGACCGGCAGGGCGACGTGGCGATCCATTCGGGGGCCAACGTGCTTGGCATCTGGAACGAGGCGAAGGGGCGGGATTGTGCGGCGGGGGGTAACCTGCTGGCCAATGACCAAGTGCCGGCAGCGATGGTGGCTGCGTTTGAGGCGGCGACCGGGCATCTGGGCGATCGGTTGATCGC
>JBATMT010000157.1:0-2832 GCA_049289975.1 Paracoccaceae bacterium
GCCCAAGCTCGCGCACCATGCCGATGGCGACGATCGACGGCACGACCGCCTCGGCCGAAAAGCGTGCCCCGCCCGCGTAAATCTGCAAGGCGAGCGCGCCGCCGGTGAAAAGCGTGGTGAGGCCGACGACTGGCAGGCTGAACCAGCCGATCTGCATCAGCGAATAGAGGAATTCCTTGGGGTAGAACGGTGGCCGCAGGATGTGGCCAATCGCGTCGGCGGCAAAGATCGCCATTCGCCCCATTGCCGCAAGACCCGCAAGGGTCAGTCGGCCAATTGTCGCGACGGGTTTCAGAAGGTTCACTGCGATCCCCCGGAATATTGGCGGGTGTAGCGCTGGCCGAGCGACGTCAGGATCTCGTACCCAATCGTACCTGCGGCCTGCGCCAGCGCATCGACGCCTTGCGCGTCGCACAGAAGATCAAGCGCTTCGGGCGTTTCCTTCACTCCGCTGATGTCCACGGTGATCAGGTCCATCGAGACGCGACCGACGAGCGGGCAGGACACGTCGCCATGCCAAAGCGTGGCACGGTTGGAGAGCGCGCGGAAAAGGCCATCGGCGTAGCCTGCGGCAAGGGTCGCGATGCGGGCTGGCTTGGTTGCCGTCCATGTCGCGTTGTAGCCCACGGTATCGCCAGGGGTCAGGGCGCGCACCTGAACGACCGGCAGCGATAGTCTGGCCTCAGGACGTGCCGCCTTGTAGGGCGCGCCTCCGTAAAGGCCGATCCCGGGACGGGTCAGGTCGAAGTCATAGCGGCGACCGAGGAGGATGCCGCCGGTGGCCGAGAAGGAACGCGCGATGCCGGTGCCATCGGTCATGGTGCGGAAGGTTTCAAGCTGACGGTCGTTCAGCGGATGGCCGGGATCGTCGGCGCAGGCCATATGCGACATCAGCAGACGCGGTTTGCGGGGAATCACGGCGGGTGCAAGCATCGCCCAGTCCGCAGCATCGATACCGAGCCGGTTCATCCCGGTTTCGAGTTGGATGCCGAAGGGATGGTCGGGCAGGGCGGCAAAGTGCCGTTCGATCTGCGCGCGGCTGTTCAGCATAGGGATCAGGTTGAATGCGCGGATCCGCTCGCTGTCGCCGGCCATATGGCCAGACAGGATGTTGATTTCCGCGGCCGGCCCTAGCGACAGGCGCAACGCCACGCCTTCTTCAGTCAGCGCCACAAAAAAACGGCGAGCGCCGTGGGTCATCAGGGCGCGCGCGACTGGGGCTGCGCCCAGACCATAGCCGTCGGCCTTGACCATCACGGCCGTCTGCACATGCGCAGGGCTCATGGCGTCGAGCGCGCGCCAGTTGGCCGCGATCGCATCCAGATCAATATCGAGAATACCTGACGCCATGCGCGCCTTTTGCCAGAGGGGTGCGCGGGGTCAAGGCAAAAAGCGGCGGTCTGGGGGGAAGGGCGCAGCGATTGGCGCCCTGCCGCCTGATCAGAAGTTGTCGGGACCGTTTTGCCAAGGTTTCACGAGGTTGCCAAAGCGGGTGAAGCGCCCCTCGAATGACAGTTCGACCGTCCCGATGGGGCCGTGGCGCTGCTTGCCGATCACGACTTCGGCCTTGCCATGAACGCGCTCCATCGTCTCTTGCCACTTTGCCATTGCTTCGAGATTGTCCTCGCCGGGCTTTTCGCGTTCTTTGTAATACTCGTCGCGGTAGACGAACATGACGACGTCGGCGTCTTGCTCGATCGAGCCGGATTCGCGGAGGTCGGACAATTGCGGGCGCTTGTCTTCGCGGTTTTCGACCTGACGCGACAACTGCGACAGGGCGATCACCGGGATATTCAGCTCCTTGGCGATAGCCTTGAGCCCTTGCGTGATTTCCGACACCTCGTTCACGCGGCTGTCCTTTGCGGTCGCAGGTCTGACCAGTTGCAGGTAGTCGATCATCAAGACGTCTAGCCCGTGGGTGCGCTTCAGACGTCGGGCGCGGGCGGCAAGCTGGCTGATCGGGATGGAGGGCGTGTCATCGATGTAGAGCGGACAGGTTTCGAGCGCCTTGGCGGCCTCGACGAAGCGGCGGAACTCCTGTTCGCTCATGTCGCCGCGACGGATCTGTTCGGACGGCACTTCGGCGGCTTCCGACAGGATACGGGCAGCCAGTTGTTCCGATGACATCTCGAGAGAGAAGAAGCCCACCACGCCACCATCGACTGCGCCTTCGGTGCCATCGGGCTGCTGGCCGCGCTTGTAGGCTTTGGCGATGTTGAAGGCGATGTTGGTTGCAAGCGAGGTTTTCCCCATCGAGGGGCGACCGGCGAGAATCAGAAGGTCGGACGGGTGAAGCCCGCCGAGTTTCTTGTCCAGATCCACAAGTCCCGTCGAGATGCCCGCCAGACCGCCTTCGCGCTGATAGGCGGCGGCGGCGGAGTGAACTGCCTCGGTCACGGCCTTCAGGAACGACACAAAGCCCTTTTCGGCATGGCCCTGTTCGCCCAGCTTGTAAAGCGCCTGTTCGGCGGCCACGATCTGGTCCTTCGGGTCGTTCTCGACTTCGATAGTCTGAGCGCGGGCCGAGATGTCGCGGCCAAGACCGATCAGTTCGCGTCGCACAGCGAGGTCATAGATCATCTGGGCATAGTCGCGCGCGGCATAGGACGAGATTGCAGCACCCGCGAGCCGGGCGAGATAGGCGGGGCCGCCCAGTTCCTTCAGACCCGGATCATCCTCCAGATAGCCCTTGAGCGTCACAGGAGAGGCGAGCGCGTTCTTCTGGATGCGTGCCACCGCAATCTCGAAGATCCGATGATGTACTGGATCAAAGAAATGCTCGGCCCGCACCAGCGAGGCGATACGATCGTAGATATCGTTGTTGGTCAGGAT
>JBATMT010000158.1:0-6558 GCA_049289975.1 Paracoccaceae bacterium
ATCGCCGGATGCCACTTCTGGAATTCGGCGTGTTTGACCGCCCCGTAGACGCAGACACCCTTCTGTCCCGCGCCGCATCCGAGGCAGCGAGCGCGCGGCTTGGCCCTGCCCGTCCGGGCTGGTCGGCTGCGCTTCACGGTGCGGCCCTGGCCCGCATCCTCGACTATATCGCAGCGGGCGACATCTATCAGGCCAACCTGACCATGCCGATGCAGGCCACGGCAACTGGCTCGGCGCTTGGTCTTTACGGTGCGCTGCGCGCGCGCCAGCCCGTCTCGCATGGGGCATTCGTCGAATTTCCGGGGACGCCCGCGATCCTGTCACGCTCGCCCGAATTGTTCTTTGCGACCGATGCAGAGGGCCGGATCGAGACGCGTCCGATGAAGGGCACCGCGCCCCGCGCAAGCAATCCCGCCCATGACGCGGCGCTGAAACTGGAGTTACTGCAAAGTATCAAGAACCGCGCGGAAAACCTTATGATCGTTGATCTATTGCGTAACGACATTTCGCGAATTTGTCGTCCCGGATCGGTCAAAGTCCCACAGCTATATGCCATCGAAAGCTATGCCACCGTTCACCAGATGGTCAGCCATGTTGTCGGCCAGCTTATCCCCGGCACCACCCCTGCGGCCATCTTCCGCGCCTTGTTCCCTTGCGGCTCGATCACCGGCGCGCCGAAGATCCGCGCGATGGAGATCATCCGCGAACTCGAGCTTGGTGCCCGCGATGTCTACTGCGGTGCGATCGGCTGGATCGGCCCCGATGGCGCGTCCTCCTTCAACGTGGCCATCCGCACCATCACGCTTGACGGGTCCGAAGCGCGCTTCGGCGTAGGCGGTGGCATCGTCGCGGATTCCACCGCCGCCGGTGAATATGAGGAGGCCCTGTGGAAAGCGCGTTTCGCGATCCTGAGCTAAGGCTCATTGAAACGTTCGGCTGGGACGGCTCGGCATACCCGCGCCTTGCCCGCCATCTAGCAAGGATGAGGGCAAGCGCAGAAGTGCTTGGATTTCCTTGCGAACCAGAGCTTCTGCGGACCGCCTTGCCGGTCGCCCCTGACGCACATCCCCTCCGCCTGCGGCTGACGTTGTCGCGGCAGGGCGAGGTTGAATTGTCCAGCGCGCCGCTCGCCAAGAACCCACCGCAGTGGCATGTCGCCATCGCCCCCGTCCGCGTTTCGTCTGCCGACCCGCGCCTTGCCCACAAGACAACTGACCGCGCGCTTTATGACCAGACACGCGCCCGCCTGCCGCAAGGCATCGACGAGATGCTGTTTCTCAATGAACGCGACGAGGTCGCCGAGGGCACCATCACCAACGTCTTCTTCGATCTGGGCAACGGCCTTTCGACCCCGCCGCTGTCGTCGGGATGCCTGCCGGGATGTCTGCGGGCCGAACTGATCGAAACCGGGCAGGCACGCGAGGCGGTCTTGCGCGTCAGCGACCTTCCCTTCGCCACACTCTTTGTCGGCAATTCGTTACGAGGGCTTATTGCCGCTCGTCTGGCGACCTGACGGACCCTGCGCCTCGATCGCCAGAAGCCGCTCCTCGACCATCGCAAAATGCGCCTCAAGTTGGCGCTGCCGCAGGTCGTCGAGCTTTTCATGCAGGCTCATGATCTCTAGCTCGGCCTTGAGGTTGACCTCGTAGTCATGCCCCGCCGCCTCGCGGTCTTTCTCGGCTTGCCGGTTTTGCGACATCATGATCACCGGTGCCTGAATCGCCGCGACCATCGACAAGATCAGGTTCAGAAAGATGAACGGATAGGGGTCGAAAGGATGCAACAGCGCCCAGCCGTTGCTGCCGACCCACAAAACGATCGCGCCGGTGAACAGCAGAATGAACGTCCACGAACCGCCAAACGCCGCGACCTTGTCGGCGATCCGCTGGCCAAAGGTCAGCGTGTCCGGCTTCACCTCGGCGATGTTTCGTGAAATCGCCGACTTTGCCGCTATCCGCCGTAGAACACGCTGCTCTCGTTCGGGGAGATCTTCATACCCTGCGTTGAGAAGCTTGGTCGCGAGTTCGCGCACCAGATCGTCCATGTCGGCCTCCAGATGCAGCCCCGTCGGCCTACACTCTATCCAAAGCCGGTGCTCGGCACACGCACCTTCACATTTTCCGACCAAAAATACCCTCGGGGGATGCGGGGGGCAGACAGTCCCCCGCGCCTTACGTCATCGCTGCGCCTCTGCCCAGCGCGGGCTGTTCCACGGCTCGAGGTTCGCCGCAGGAAGCATCCCCTTGCCAAGGATATGATCCGCCGCCTTTTCGCCCGTCATGATCGAGGGTGCATTCAGGTTGCCGTTCGTCACCCGCGGGAAGATCGAACTGTCAGCCACGCGCAGACCCTCGACACCGATCACCCGGCATTCGGGGTCCACCACCGCCATCAGATCGTCGCGCCGCCCCATGCGGGCCGTGCCGCAGGGGTGATAGGCGCTTTCGGCATGTTCGCGGATGAAAATGTCGATCTCGTCGTCGGTCTGGTACTTCGCGCCGGGCTGGATCTCGTGCTTCACATAGGGCGCGAAAGCCGTCTGACCGAAGATCTCGCGGGTCAGGCGCACGCATTTGCGGAAATCGGTCCAGTCGTCGGGATGCGACATGTAGTTGAAGTTGATCTTTGGCGTGTCCTTGGGATCGCCCGAGCGCAGAGTGACTGCCCCGCGCGACTTTGATCGCATGGGGCCGACATGGGCCTGAAAGCCATGTCCCTCGGCGGCGGCCTTGCCGTCATAGCGCACGGCGATGGGCAGGAAGTGGTACTGGATGTCAGGATAGTCGACGCCCTTGTCGGACCGGATGAAGGCGCAGCTTTCAAACTGGTTGGACGCCCCAAGCCCGGTGCCGGTGAACAGCCACTGGGCGCCGATGATCGCCTTGCCCCAGAGATTCCAATATTTATAAAGGGTTATCGGCAGCTTTGATGCAAACTGCATGTAGATTTCCAGATGGTCCTGAAGGTTCGCTCCGACGCCCGGACGATGCGCAACCACCTCGATACCGTGGCTTTTCAGATGCGCCGCATCGCCGATCCCCGACAGCATCAGGAGTTTCGGCGTGTTGATCGACGAGGCCGCAAGGATCACCTCGACGCTTGCGCGGATCACCTCGATCTTGCCGCCGCGCTCCACCTCGACCCCCACGGCACGGCCATTCTCGATGACGACGCGCCGCGCAAAGGCACGGATGACCTCGCAGCGGCCATTCTTTTGTGCGGGCTTCAGGTAGGCATTCGCCGCAGACCAGCGCCGACCCTTGTAGATCGTCGCCTCCATCGCGCCGAAGCCTTCCTGCTTCTGGCCGTTATAGTCGCCCGTCACCTCGTACCCGGCCTGCTGTCCCGCTTCGACGAAGGCGTGGAATAAGGGGTTGGTGCGCGGTCCGCGTGACACATGCAGCGGCCCGGATTTGCCGCGAAACTCGTTGTCGCCGCCACCGTGCCAGGTTTCCATCCGCTTGAAGTAGGGAAGCACATTGGCATAGGACCAGCCGGCCGCGCCCTGCTCATCCCAATGATCGAAGTCCTTGGCATGACCGCGCACGAACACCATCCCGTTGATCGAGGATGACCCGCCGATGACCTTGCCGCGCGGCGTGGCAAGCGAGCGCCCGGCCAGATGCTGTTCGGGCTCTGTCCGGAAGCCCCAGTCATACATCGACATGTTCATCGGATAGGAGAGGGCCGCTGGCATCTGGATGAACGGCCCGGCGTCGGTGCCGCCATGTTCGATCACCAATACGCGCTTGCCCGCCTCGCTCAGCCGATAGGCCATAGCGCAGCCTGCCGAGCCTGCCCCAACGATTACATATTCCGCATTCATGTCCCGCGCCCCGTCCTTTTCCCGCAAGTCCCGTCAGATCGTCCCGGCCGTCAGCCGTACAAAATCCGCAAGTGATATGTTTCCCCCCGACGCGATGACGAGCACGCACTTGCCCGTCACGTCGATCTGCCCCGACAAGAGTGCCGCCAGCCCGACTGCACCTGACGGCTCTGTCACCAGCTTCAGCCCTTCGAATGCCGTGCGCATAGCCTGGCCAACATCTGCATCCTTCACCGCCAAACCTGTCACGCCTGCCGCCCGCGCCGCCTCGAACGGTGCTGCGCCCGGTGCCGTGGCCTGAAGTGCGTCGCAGATGGTACGTTGGCCCGAAGCCACCCGTGTCACCGCGCCCGCAGCGGCAGACTGGCCCATGCCGTCGTAGCCATCCGGTTCGACCGCGACGACTTTTGTCCCCTGCCCGGCGTAGTGGAATGCCAACGACAGCCCACCGATCAGTCCGCCGCCACCTACCGGGCACAGCACCAGATCGGCGACTGCGCCCGCTTCGGACAGCTGTTCCTGCGCCTCGAGCCCCACCGCCGCCTGACCAGCGACAATCGCCGGGTCGTCGAACGGATGCAAAAGCGCCAGCCCTTCGGTCTGCGAAAGTTCTCGCGCCAAGGCCGAGGCGACCTCTTCCCGTGGGCGGTCACCGTGATGCGACAACAAGACCCTCGCGCCAAAGCCTTCGGTCGCGTGGCGCTTCATTTCGGGCGCGTCGTGCGGCATTACGATGGTCACCGGAACGCCTGCCGCCTTGCCTGCCGCTGCCAGACCCTGCGCGAAGTTGCCCGAGGAATAGGCCACCACGCCCCGTGCCCGTTCGGCATCCGACAGTTGCATCAGCCGCCACGTCGCACCCCTGATCTTGAACGACCCGGCGCGCTGGAGGCATTCCGCCTTGACGAACAGCCGCGCCGCCCCCGTCGCTTCGGCAAGGCTCGGGCTTTCCAGAAGCGGCGTGCGCACCGTCAGCCGCCGAGTGGCGGCAAAGGCGGTTGCAAGATCATGAGCGGAAGGGACCACGGGCAAACCTCAGAACGGGGCTTCGACATCGCCAAGATTGACGTAGACGCTCTTGACCTGCGTGTAGTGCTCGATCGCCGCCTTGGAGTTTTCGCGCCCGACGCCGGACTGTTTTGATCCGCCAAAGGGCGTTTCAACAGGTGTCAGGTTGTAGGCGTTGATCCAACATGTGCCAGCTTCAAGCGCCCCGACAACGCGGTGCGCGCGGGCCATGTCGTTGGTGAAAACCCCTGCGGACAGGCCAAACTCGGTGCCGTTGGCGCGGGCGACGACCTCATCTTCACCGTCGAAGTCCAGAACCGCCATGACTGGCCCGAAGATTTCTTCGCGGGCGATGGTCATGTCATCGGTCACATCAGCGAAAACCGTGGGCTGGACATAGAAGCCATCGTTGCCCCCTGCCCGCTTGCCGCCGGTGATCAATCGCGCGCCCTCGCGCTTGCCAGATTCGATGTAGCCGAGGATCTTCTCCAGCTGACCTGCCGAAACCACCGGCCCCATCTGCGTGTCCATCTCGAGCGGATCACCGAGCGTGATTGCCTCGGTGCGTTCCTTGAGGCGCTTGAGGAACCGTTCCTTGATGCCCTTTTGCACGAAAACCCGTGTGCCGTTCGAGCAGACCTGTCCAGCGGAATAGAAATTCCCCAGCATCGCCCCGCCCACGGCATTTTCCACATCGGCATCGTCGAAAACCACCAAGGGTGACTTGCCGCCCAGTTCCATCGTCACATGGCGGATGCCTTCGGCTGCCAGCGCATAGACCTTGCGGCCGGTCGGTACCGATCCGGTCAGCGACACCTTGGCAACGCGCCTGTCCGTGACCAACGCCGCACCGACTGCGCCGCGCCCTTGCACCACATTGTAGAGGCCGGCGGGCAGACCCGCCTCGTGCAGGATTTCCGCGATCTTGAGTGTGCAGAGCGGCGTGGTTTCCGACGGCTTGAACACCATCGCATTGCCGAAGGCGAGCGCGGGCGCACCCTTCCAGCAAGCGATCTGGGTGGGATAGTTCCACGCACCGATGCCCACGCAAACGCCGAGCGGCTCGCGGATCGAGTAGACGAAATCACGGCCCAGCGGCACGGTTTCCCCGGTCACCGTCGGGGCCAGACCGGCGAAATACTCCAGCGCGTCTGCGCCCGATGTCGCATCGGCAACGGTGGTTTCCTGAATGGGCTTGCCGGTGTCGAGCGTTTCAAGCTCTGACAGTTCCAGATTGCGTTCGCGGATCAGGTCAGCGGCACGGCGCAGGATGCGGGCACGCTCTACCGGCTTGACCTTCGCCCATTCCTTCTGTGCACGCTCGGCCGACGCCAGCGCGCGTTCGATGATCGCAGGGGTTGCCTCGTGCACCCGCGCGATGACTTCGCCCGTGGCCGGGAAGATCACGTCGATAGCCGGGCCGGCCGTATCCTCGACATAGGTACCATCGATGAAATGGCTGGCTTTGGGCTGTGCGATCATGCGCGGGTCTCCAGTTGCAGTGTCAGGTAGTCAAGCGCCATGGCCGTGGCCGCCACCCCATCGGGCGGCCCGCCTTTCAGTGCTTCGCGGATGTAGACGCCGTCGATCATCGCGGCGAGACCTTGCGCCACTTCCTCGGCGCGCACGCCGATCAGCTTGCGCAGGTCGTGAACGAGGTTGGCATGCAGGCGGTTTTGATAGTTGCGCAGCAGACGACGGGCTTCAGGCACGGTCTGTGCCAG
>JBATMT010000159.1:0-2505 GCA_049289975.1 Paracoccaceae bacterium
ATCGCCGGAGTCGGTGCGGCGAACCTGCTGCCGATGCTTGGCGGGTTGCAGGACCCGACGGCTTTCTTCTTCATTCTGGCCGAGCAATACACCAGCCCGACCATTTCGGCGATTGCCGGGGTGTTGCTGGTGTCGAGCCTCTTTGCTGCGCTATCGGCCTTCCACAACTACATCGCGCGCTACAGTTTCGTGGCGGGGCGCGAAGGGCTGTTGCCTGCCGCGTTCGGTCGCACCCATGACGACCACCAAAGCCCGCATATCGGCTCGGTCGTGCAGTCGATCGGGGCGCTGATCGTGCTGGCGATCTTCGCGCTCCTTGGACTGGATCCGATCTTGCAGATGTTCACCTGGATCAGTCAGGTCGGCACGCTGGGTGTGCTGGGAATGATGACGATCACCTCGCTGTCGGTCATTGCTTTCTTCATGTCCGGCAAGGCGAGCGGGTCACCGTGGGCGACGCTGATCTTCCCTGCGATTTCGGGACTGATGATGGCGGCGCTGTTTGTCTACATCTTCCTGAACTTCGGCGACCTGACGGGTACGGCGGGCGGTGCGCTCGGGCTTATTCTTCCGGCGCTTATCCCGCTGGCGGCGGTGGTGGGCCTGATCGCGGCAGGGCGTTTGAAAAGCTCGGATCCGGCAGCGTTCGAACGAATGGGCGCAAACCGCAACTGACCCATGGACTGGTGCCGGACTGACATTGGTCTGGCGCCAGCCCCATAACCATGCGGCGAAAGTTGGCTTGGCCCGGGTAACGCCTTCGGCGTGATCCGGGCCTTTGACTTTTGTCTGACCGATTTTTCTTGCGCAACGCGGGCAGAGACTGGAACGTTCCGGTTCAGTGGCGCAACGCTCATTTGCACAACGGCAGCCCCCCCGGCCCGCAAACGCGCCAAACCGATTGGAAACGCAAGAGGTGACATGATGGCAATTGCAAAGAACACGATCTGCATCTGGTACGAAAAAGATGCCGAGGCCGCTGCACGTTTTTATGCCGAAACCTTTCCCAACAGTTCGGTCAATTCAGTCTTCCACGCGCCGAGTGACTTTCCGTCCGGCAAGGAAAGCGATGCCCTGACGGTCGAGTTCACGGTTGCCGGTATCCCCTGCATGGGGCTGAACGGCGGGCCTATGTTCAAGCAAAGCGAGGCATTCTCGTTCCAGATCGCGACCGACGATCAGGAAGAGACAGACCGCTACTGGAATGCCATCGTCGGCAATGGTGGCGCGGAAAGCGCCTGCGGCTGGTGCAAGGACAAGTGGGGCGTCAACTGGCAGATCATCCCCCGCGCCCTGACCGACGCTTTGGCTGCGGGCGGCGCCGAGGCCAAGCGCGCCTTCGATGCGATGATGGACATGACAAAGCTTGACGTGGCCAAGATCGACGCTGCGCGGCGAGGCTGAGCCGCCCTTTGAGTGTCAAAACAACTTGACGGTTCGGGCGACCATGGCGCGGTTGTCTTCGCCGTGCCAAGTCGTGTTCACCCTGTGCAGTTGCACGATCTGGCGGAAAGGATTTTTGCGCATTCACCGCGCCGAAATAGAATATCTTGCTTGTCTTACCCTCCAGCTATGGCACCTAAACGACAGTTTATGGCAATTTGACCACTACACGTAGTTGCGTGCTTGACGAGTTTCATAAAACTGTTCAGGTCTGATCCAAGGGTTGGGTGAGCAGTTTCTCATTAAATTCCCAGCAAAACCGGGCGCAGATCCGGCCAGACTGCAACGGGAGAAGACTACTCCTCATTTCTGTTTAAAGACCTCAACTGCGCGTCATGTGCAGGCAAAAAAGAATATTTTGACTGGTGTGCGCCGACGCGATGCCAGAGCAACGTGTGAGTTACAGGGTTGGTCGACAATACAAGCACCAACCCCGCCACAGGTGCGGGCCAGACCTTTACCGGAACGACAGGGGTAGATTCCCTGACCGGTGGTGGTGGCAATGACACGATCTCCGGCCTTGCGGGCAATGACGTTCTGGCAGGTGATAGTCCGCTTGCGGGCCAATGGCAGTATGCCGTTTACAACAGGGATTTCGGTACGGCCAACGGTCAGGCCGGAACCATCACAAGCGGCACTCTGGTCGGTCAGGGATATGTCGATGATTTCGGCGTCACCAACCTTGCCAACAACGCGCGCGGTACGACCGGCGATCCGAACGATTACGGCGTCGTTCTCAAGAGTACGCTGAACATCTCGGCAACCGGCACCTACCGATTGGCGACGACCTCTGATGACGGCTCGATCATCATCATTCGAGACTCCGCCGGAAACGTTCTGAACTTTGCGAACCAGACGGGCGGCACGCTGCCCTATATGAACAACGACTTCCACCAGTCCGCGACGACGCGATATGGGGATGTGACGCTGACGGCCGGCCAGACCTACACCATCGAGGTCTATTTCTGGGAAAACCAGGGTTCGGATGTTTTGTCGGCAACAATCAGCGGACCGGGAACGCTGACCTCGCCAGTCAACCTTGCGACGAGTCCTCTGGTGGGC
>JBATMT010000160.1:0-4001 GCA_049289975.1 Paracoccaceae bacterium
GCCGGATAATATGGCGAGATGTCAGTCCGGCAAGCGATTCATCGGGCAAGCGCACGGAAAGCGAAAGGAAGCTACCGTCAAAGCCGAAGACCTCTAGGTCAAGCAACCGCGGCGCAAGGTCGAGCAGACCCAGGTTCTTGCGCTGTCGCATCGTAATCTCGCTGACCTTGCAATCATGGTGCAGGCTGGTTTCCGCATCAAGCACGGTCAACTTTTCTGCCATCGCATGCCCTGCGGGCGTAGTCGGTTGCCGCCAAAGCGCAGGCCGCCATGCCCAATCGGTCATGGCAAGACGGTGCAGACGGGTTCCATCAGCCAATTGTCCCTGAAGCCGCGCATCTGCAACCTCAATCACCGCGTCAATTGCGCTGCGCGACGCTTTCGCCTCCGCCCTCAGCCGTTTCAGACTGAACAAATCGATTGTCTTTGCCCGTTCAACCGCACGGCGCCAATAGCCATCGCGGGCTTTCGCCCGTAAGCGATCCATCAGGGATTGCCCGCCACTCGCCATCTGCTATCCGGCATTGACGGCGCGGACGCGCGCAATGAAGGCATCAAGCAGGGCGCGCTTGACTTCGGACGACAAGGGTTTGTCCTTCAAACCCATCACTGTCAGTGTCACGATCTGGCCCTTGATCGTCATCAGCGCCCGCCAGTATTCCGGTTCGACATTCTGTCCGGGTGCAGCGGCCGTGTCGGTCGCACGGATGGTCATGGCATCACCAGCCGAACCGATCTGCGCGATCTCAACGCTGGCCGCTTTGCCATTACGGCTCAACGCGGCCCGTCCTGCCGTCGAACTCAGGAACTTCGCCATGCTTGGGAACGACGCCTTGAATGTCTCGGCATCGGGCCCGCCGCCAGATACTGAGGCCGTGAGGATCGCAGGGTATTTTGGGCGCGCCGCTATGAGCGATTGGCTAAGTGAGGCGCAACTGCCCAGAAGAACGAATGCGCCACTGTCGCCAGTGCGGCTGGCCGACGTATCGACGCAATAGCCTGATGGCCCAGCCACGGTCATCTGATCGCCCACACTGACGCTTGTGGGGGCTGAACCGCCACCCTCCATGACACACGCAGCCAACGGGCCAATTGCGCACAACACCAGCAGCCCTACGAGTCTCCGTCGAACGATGGAGAGCATCCTTTATCCTTCCCAGCGTGAGCAGTCACAGACGGAATAAATAAGCAACTCCGTTCAGACAAGGCGCATTGCAGCCGCAGGGGGCCACCGGTAGTCTCGCGCCATGTTGTTCTCGCCAGCCGCCTACCGCCCCCTCGCGGCTTTTGCCGCCGTCGCCCGACCCAAGCACGAGCTTTGGCGAACCGCGGCGGGCTTCATCCTTATCTTCGTCCTCTACATTGTCTGGACTATCTTATTCTTTGACATCCTCAGCCAACATTATGGCCGGATGATAGCCCACGCCATTCAAGATGCCATGTTGCGCGCCGCAACGCCCGGTGCAACGCTTCTGCTGTTGTTCTCCTTCCTGGGCTTGGCCGCGGCGCCTCTATTTGTGACACGTGCGCTTCATGGTCGCCGCGCTGGTACTCTTTTTGGGCCGTTCGGCACGGTCGTTGCAGACTTCCTGTCCGTCGTCATGGCGACAACATGCATCTACCTCCTGCTCCTGCCCTTGATGCTGACAGATGAAAGCATTCAACCTGGCATCGGCTGGACCAATTTCGTTGGTTTTCTGGTCCCCGCGCTTGTTGGCCTCCTCGTTCAAACGAGTGCCGAAGAACTGGTTTTCCGCGGCTACCTGCAACAACAGCTGGCGGCGCGGGTCCGCTCGCCTGTTGTCTGGATGGCGCTTCCGTCTGCGGTTTTCGCCTTTGCCCACTACCTGCCCGGTAGCTACGGGCCGAACGCCTTTCTGATCTGCATCTGGGCAGCTCTGTTTGGTTGCCTCGCAGCAGACCTTACCGCGCGTACGGGAGCGCTCGGCGCGGCAATCGGCTTTCATTTTGCCAACAACGTCGCCGCCTTCCTGCTGATCGGTGTGCGCGGCGACATGGACGGCCTCGCGCTCTGGACCATGTCGCTTGACATGACCGACCCGCACGCTGTCTGGCCCGTGATGATCGTCAATCTCGTGACGCTCCTTGTTTCGTGGCTTGCTGCCCGGGTCGCCCTCAAGGTCTGAAGCCAGATGCGACGCGGTTCCGCCTATGGCCAGAAAGCCCTTCCGCCTAGATTGCATTTCAGTTCATCCCGGCTTATCTGAGGGACCTGACGAGCGGGCTGAAGGCAGACGAGCATGAACTGGATCACCAACTATGTGCGGCCCAAGATCAACTCGCTCTTCTCTCGCCGCGAGGTGCCGGAGAACCTCTGGACCAAGTGCCCCGAGTGCGGGACCATGCTGTTCCACCGCGAACTGGCCGACAATCTGAACGTCTGCTCGAACTGCGATCACCATATGGCGATCACCCCGCGCGAACGGTTCGCCGCACTTTTCGATGGCGGGGTCTTCTCCGAGATCAAGGTGCCCGAGCCGGTCGTCGATCCGCTGCATTTCCGCGACCAGAAGAAATACACTGATCGTATCAAGGCCGCGCAAAAGACTTCGGGTGAAAAAGACGCGATGTTGGTTGCCGAGGGCGAGATTGCCCGCACACCGATTGTTGCCGTTGCCCAGGATTTCACATTCATGGCCGGATCGATGGGCATGTATGTCGGCAACGCTATCATCGCGGCGGCCGAACGCGCCGTGAAACGCAAGCTGCCACTGGTGCTGTTTGCCGCCTCCGGCGGCGCCCGCATGCAAGAGGGCATCCTGTCGCTCATGCAGATGCCCCGCACCACAGTCGCGGTGCAGATGCTCAAGGAAGCCGGACTTCCCTACATCGTCGTTCTGACCCACCCGACCACCGGCGGCGTCACCGCATCCTATGCGATGTTGGGGGATGTGCAGATTTCAGAGCCGAACGCGCTGATCTGCTTCGCTGGACCGCGTGTCATTGAACAAACCATCCGTGAAAAACTGCCCGAAGGCTTCCAGCGCGCCGAGTATCTGCTCGACCACGGCATGCTTGACCGCGTGGTACACCGCAAGAAGCTTCGCGAAGAGCTGGTGACGATCATCCGCATGATCACGCGTCAAACACCGGCGATCAAAGGCGAGTTGGCAGCGCCCAAGCCCGAGAACGGCAAGGTTCCCGAAGCGGCAGAGCAAAAGTGACCAGCAATGCTTTCGGTTCAGACCTCATCTTGCAAAGGATGATGTCGTTCCATCCCAAGATCATCGACCTGACGCTGGATCGTGTGCATCGCCTTTTGGCCGCTCTCGGTCATCCCGAACGTTCGCTTCCGCCCGTGATCCATATTGCCGGAACCAACGGCAAGGGCTCGACCCAGGCGATGATCCGCGCCGGGCTTGAGGCGATGGGTGGCAGCGTCCACGCCTATACTTCGCCCCACCTCGCCCGCTTCCACGAGCGCATCCGCTTGGCGGGAGAACTGATTTCTGAAGACTATCTCACCGAGATTCTTGATGAATGCATGAGTGCGAACGGCACCGAAGAAATAACCTTCTTCGAGATCACCACTTGCGCCGCTTTCCTCGCCTTCGCGCGCAAGCCTGCCGACTGGACACTCCTTGAAGTAGGGCTGGGTGGTCGGCTCGACGCAACCAACGTCGTTGACCAGCCGCGCCTGACGATCATCACGCCTGTCTCCATCGACCATCAGCAGTATCTGGGCGAAACGCTGCCAGAGATTGCGGGTGAAAAAGCGGGAATCATCAAGCGTGGCGTGCCTTGCGTCGTCGGCCCTCAGGAAGTAGCCGGACTTGACGTGATCGAAGCTAAGGCAACTCGGCTCGGTGCGCCGCTCTTGGTGCATGGCCAGCACTGGCGCGCATGGGAAGAACGCGGGCGACTTGTGTTTCAGGACGAAAACGGCCTGCTCGACCTGCCGCTGCCCACCCTGCCCGGCCCCCATCAGATCGACAATGCCGGTGCGGCGCTCGCCGCACTCCGCCATCTTGGTGCTGACG
>JBATMT010000161.1:0-2929 GCA_049289975.1 Paracoccaceae bacterium
CTTCGGCAGCGGCGGGCCATCCAAGACCGACGACGGCGTCAACTCGACTTTTCTGGGAAGTCGGCTGGCGCTGAACGGTACGACGGTTCAGGCGTTGATAAGCCGTATCGCGCCTGCGTTTTCTGCGATGCTCGGCAAGCAGCTTGCCAGCAAGGCGGTGCCGTTGATTGGCGCTGTTGCTGGCGCGAGCGTGAACTTTGCGTTCACGCGCTACTATGAAGAGATTGCGCTGGTGCGTTTTGGAGTGAAACGGCTGGTGTTGGACCATGGCGAAGATCGCATACATCACGCATTTCGCGCTGCAATGGCCAAGAAGCTTGGTGAAGACTAGGGGGCACTGACAGCGCCCCCCGGTCGCTAGGCGATTTGCTTACTTTGCAATCTTGTCTTGGGTTTTCGTGTCGAAATCAGAAGCGTCATGCCGTTCGTGCAACTGGCTCGACAGATCACCAGACATGCGGTTGACCATACGACCGCGTTGAACTGCGGGGCGGGCGTCGATCTCTTGGGCCCATCTGAGCACGTTTTTGTAGCTCGTCACGTCCAGAAACTCGCCCGCCGCATAGAGGCGGCCGAGTACAAGCTGGCCGTACCACGGCCAGATTGCCATGTCCGCTATGGTGTAGCTGTCACCGCCAATGAAGGGACGATGCGCCAACTCGCGGTCAAGCACATCAAGCTGGCGCTTGGATTCCATTGCATAGCGGTTGATTGCATATTCGAATTTTTCGGGCGCATAGGCATAGAAATGGCCGAACCCACCGCCAAGGAATGGCGCGCTGCCCATTTGCCAGAAAAGCCAGTTCAATGCTTCAGTGCGGCCCGCGAGATCCTTGGGCAAGTACTCACCGAACTTTTCAGCAAGGTAGACCAACATCGAGCCAGACTCGAAGATGCGCAGCGGCTCGGTGCCGGAGCGGTCCACCATCGCGGGGATCTTGGAGTTGGGGTTTATCTCGACAAAGCCGGACCCGAATTGGTCGCCCTTGCCGATGTTGATCAGCCATGCGTCGTACTCTGCGCCGGCATGACCAAGCGCGAGAAGCTCTTCGAGCATGATTGTCACCTTGACGCCGTTTGGCGTACCCAGCGAGTAAAGCTGGAACGGATGTTTGCCGACGGGCAGGGGCTTGTCGTGGGTTGGGCCGGCGATGGGCCGGTTGGTGCTGGCGAAAGTTCCGCCATTTTCCTTGTCCCAGATCCAAACGTTGGGCGGCACATACGTCATGATAAATCCTGTTTGCTGTCGCGTTATTTGCCAAACGTAATGGGCGGATCGGCAGGTTCAATTGCCGATTCCGAGATAGCGGCCATGTCAGAAAACCAGAGCTCAGATATCCTGAGTGGAAAGCCAATCCATCACGGCTGGGCGAAGGTTGGTCAATCCTTCGTCGCGTGCGGTGTAAAGAACCTGGCGCAATTCTTTCAGATCAACATGCCGGATCAGATGCTTGACTGGTCCTATCGATGCCGGACGCATCGAAAGAGTTCGCAGCCCGAGCGCCGCGAGACAAAGCGCCTCGATTGGGCGACCGGCGTCTTCGCCGCAGTAGGACAGATGTGTGCCCGACTTGGCGCAGCGGCTGATGATGAATTCAAGAAAGCTGAGGAAACTGGTGTTCAGCATGTCATAGCGGCGACGTACACGCTCATTCTCGCGGTCGGCTGCGAAGAAGAACTGCTTGAGGTCGTTGCCGCCTATCGAGATGAAATCGACTAGTTCGAAGAAGGCATCTGGCGCGTAGGCAAGCGACGGTGTTTCCAGCATCGCGCCCACTTCCAGGCTGGTAGGCAGGATGTGACCGAGTTTCCGCTCATGCTCGATTTCGTCGACCAGACGCTGGCGCGCTTCGCGGAATTCGTCGAACTCGGCGACGAATGGGAACATCACGGTCAAGGGACGGTCTGCGGTTGCACGGATCAGAGCCTGAAGCTGCATGCGCATGACGCCTGGCTTGTCGAGGCCGACGCGGATCGCGCGCCAGCCCATCGCGGGGTTGGGCTCCTCTACACGCTTCATGTAGGGCAGGACCTTGTCGGATCCGATGTCGAGTGTACGAAACGCCACGCGCTTGCCTTTGGCGGCATCGAGGACACGGCCATAAAGTGCGGCAAGCTCGCCGCGTTTCGGAACGTGGCTACGCACAAGGAACTGTAGCTCGGTGCGGAACAGGCCAACACCTTCGGCCCCGGACCCGGTGAGGGAAGGCAGGTCGGCCATCAGGCCAGCATTCATGTGCAGAGCTACGGTCTGGCCGCAGAGTGACGTCGCCGGAAGGTCACGCAAGCTCGCGTAGCGGTTTTGCGCGGCTGCCTGCATTGCAATCTTGTCGCGGAAGGAATTGGCGACCGTCTGTTCGGGACGCAAGTGAACGATACCCTGATCACCGTCCACAAGGATATGGTCACCATTCAGAGCTTCTGTCGTAATCCTTTCTGCGTGGATCACCAACGGAATGGCCAAAGCTCGCGCGACGATCGCAGCGTGGCTGCCGACGGAACCTTCCTCAAGCACGACGCCTCGAAGTTTTCGACCATAATCCAGAAGCTCAGCAGGCCCGATGTTGCGTGCGACGAGGATCGGGTTTTCGGGCATTTCGGCGCCAGTGTCATGGCCCTGACCGGTGAGGATGCGCAAAAGCCTGTTGGACAGGTCATCCAGATCGTGGAGACGGTCACGCAGATAGGGGTCGGGCACTTGCTCAAGGCGCGCGCGGGCCGCAGACTGTTCCTTTTCGACAGCGGCTTCGGCAGACAAGCCGCGCTGAATGTCTTCTTCCATGCGCCGCATCCAGCCGCGTGAGTTGGCGAACATGCGGTAGGCTTCGAGTATCTGCTGCTGTTCCTTGTCGGCAAAGTCTGTCGTGGTCAGCATCACATCGACCGAAAGACGAAGGTCTGCGACGGCCTTGTTGAGCCGCTCCAGTTC
>JBATMT010000162.1:0-7852 GCA_049289975.1 Paracoccaceae bacterium
GCATGGCCGACGTCAAGGAACTGGTGCTCGACAGCCGCCGCGACTTGCAATGGCCCTCGTTCACCCCCCGTGTCCCCGAACGCGTTCAGGACCACGACGGCGACATGTTCGCGGCCATCCGCCAAAAAGACATGCTGCTCCACCACCCCTACGAGACTTTCGACATGGTGGTGCGCTTCCTGACGCAGGCGGCGGCAGATCCGAACGTGCTGGCGATCAAGCAAACGCTTTACCGCACCTCGCAGGACAGCCCGATCGTCGCGGCTCTTTGTGAAGCCGCCGAGGCGGGCAAGTCGGTGACAGCCCTTGTCGAACTGAAGGCCCGCTTTGATGAGGCCGCCAACATCCGCCAGTCCCGCCGACTTGAACGTGCGGGCGCACATGTCGTCTATGGCTTCATCAACTACAAGACCCACGCCAAGATATCGACGGTGGTCCGCCGCGAAGGCGACCACCTCGTAACCTATACGCACTATGGCACCGGCAACTACCACCCGATCACCGCGCGCATCTACACTGACCTGTCGTTCTTCACCTGCAACCCGGCGCTGGGGCGCGACGCGACCAAGGTCTTTAACTACCTGTCCGGCTATGTTCAGCCAGAGGGGCTCGAAAACCTCGCCATCTCGCCCACGACGCTTAAGCCCCGGCTTCTGGAACTCATCGCCGCCGAGGCCGATCACGCCCGCGCCGGACGACCGGCCGAAATCTGGGCCAAGGTCAACTCGGTCATCGATTCCGACATCATCGACGGGCTGTACTCCGCCAGCCAGGCGGGCGTGAAGATCAACCTCGTCGTGCGCGGCATCTGCGGCCTGCGGCCTGGCATCAAGGCCTTGTCCGAGAACATCCGCGTCAAGTCGATCGTCGGCCGCTTCCTCGAACACAGCCGCATCGTCTGCTTTGGCAACGGCCATGGCCTGCCCTCCAAGAAAGCCCGCGTTTTCATCTCCTCCGCCGATTGGATGGGCCGCAACTTGACACGCCGGGTAGAAACGCTGGTCGAAATTCTTAACGACACGGTCAAGGCGCAGATCGTTAGCCAGATCATGGCCGCGAACCTTGCCGACGAGGCGCAAAGCTGGGTTCTCGGCCCCGATGGCCTCTATCTGCGCGACCTGCCCGAAGACAAGGTGCTCTTCAACTGCCACAAGTTCTTCATGGAAAACCCCTCGCTCTCCGGGCGGGGATCGGCGGGCGCAAAGGATGTGCCCAAGCTGGCGCGCGCCTTCGAATAGGCGCCGTGGACAGACACTTGCCCGACAGTGCGGCACGCGGCAATTCGCGCGCAGCGAGCGTAACAAATTCGAGTAAACTGACCACTTTCCAACCACTTGCACCGGGATGCGCCCTGTTGGCCAGATCACCTGCCCGCAGATGCGACAGTCGAGCGGCTTTCGCAACCGGTCAATAAAGGCTAAAGGACCATCGGGGATTCTCCCTCCGCTGCCACGGGGACAAGATGAAGAAGAAGACCGATCTCGCCGTCGACGACAGCGTGTTCTTTGACCACCCGCTGTTCGACGACCCCTCCGCCCGCGCGCTCGAACGGGTCGGCGTTGTCGATGTCGGCTCGAACTCGGTGCGTATGGTCGTCTTTGACGGCGCTGCCCGCAGCCCCGCTTATTTCTACAACGAAAAGATTCTCGCGGGCCTCGGCAAAGGACTGGCCGAAACCGGCCATCTTCATCCAGAAGGTCGCCTGCGCGCCCTTTCCGCGCTCCAGCGCTTTGCCGCCCTTGCCCGTGGCATGGACCTGCCACAGATGGTCTGTGTCGCCACAGCCGCCGTCCGCGAGGCCGTCGATGGCCCCGCCTTCCGTCAAGAGGTCGAGGACAAGACCGGCCTCAAGCTCTGGGTCATCGACGGTGCCGAAGAGGCCCGCCTGTCTGCCCAAGGCGTTTTGCTGGGCTGGCCCGAAGCACAGGGTCTTGTCTGCGACATCGGCGGTAACTCGATGGAACTGGCCGAACTCACGAACGGTGACGTTGGCCGCCGCGTGACCTCGCCGCTCGGTCCGTTCCGCTTGCAACAGGTCAAGGGCGGCAAATCCGGAGTCACCAAGTACATCGAGGGCATCGTTGCCGACCTCGCCAGCCAGATCGGCACCAACCACGAACGCATCTACCTCGTCGGCGGCTCATGGCGCGCCATCGCTCGGCTTGACATGGAGCGTCGCGGCTACCCGATGACCGTCTTGCACGAATACCGGATGGAGCCGAAGTCGCTTCTCGAAACCCTCGACTGGATCGGCAAGAACGACCTCAACGCCCTCCGCCTCAAGACCGGCACCTCGGCCGCGCGGATGGACCTCGTTCCGCTTGCCAGCCTCGTGCTCAAGGAACTGATCGAAACCTTCGCCCCGACCGAGATAGACGTTTCCTCCTACGGTATCCGCGAGGGGCTTCTTTACGAACAGATGCCCACCAAACTCCGCCGCCGCGATCCGCTGATCGAAGCTTGCCGCTTTGCCGAACAGACAATGGCGCGCATGCCGGGGTTCGGCAAAAAGCTCTTCCAGTTCCTGATGCCGCTCTTCCACGATGCCCCTACTGCCCGCCTGCGCATGATCCGTGCCGCCTGCCTTCTGCACGACACCACATGGCGCGCACACCCCGACTACCGGGCCGAAGTCTGTTTCGACAACGCCACTCGCGCCAACCTGGGCGGTCTGTCGCATCAGGAACGCGTGTTCCTCGGCCTCGCGCTATTGCACCGGTACAAGAACTCGCGCGCCGGATCACGGCTGGAGCCACTTTTTGCGCTCCTCACCCCGCGCGAGATGCAAGATGCCGAGATCCTCGGCAAGGCCATGCGCTTTGGTGCGATGCTGTCGGCGCAATCTCCCGAAAAGGCCGGTGCGCTGGAACTCGACTTGGCCGCAGGCAATCTCGTCTTCCGCATGACCCGAGGCGGCGAGCCGCTTTTTGGCGAGGTCGCACAGGCCCGCTTTCAAGCCTTGGCCGAAGCTCTCGGCGTCACCGGCAGCGTCGTCCGTACCAGCGAAGAAGAAAAGGCAACCTCTGCCTGATCCCTTGATCCTGCGACCTCACGGCCCCAAATTAAGCGAAAGACACATGTTCACCGCGACGCCACGGTGTGCGGAAAGGGTGCCATGACCATCGCCTTCGACAACAGCTACGCCCGCCTGCCCGAGCGATTCTTCGCGCGACAGTCACCAGTTCCGGTGGCCGCGCCTTCCATCATCGCCGTCAACGAACGGCTTGCACGCGAGCTTGGCATAGACCCCGACTGGCTCCGCTCCAACCCCGGCATGTTGACTGGCAACGCCCTTCCCGAAGGCGCTTCGCCCCTCGCTCAGGCCTACGCCGGCCACCAGTTTGGCGGCTGGGTCCCACAGCTTGGCGATGGCCGCGCCGTGCTTCTGGGAGAAGTCGTCGCCCCCAGTGGCCGCCGTGTCGACATTGCACTCAAAGGGTCGGGCCAAACGCCGTTTTCCCGCCGTGGCGATGGCCGCGCCTGGGTCGGTCCGGTGATCCGCGAATACATCCTGTCCGAAGCGATGGCCGCTCTTGGCGTCCCCACAACCCGAGCGCTGGCCGCCGTGCGCACCGGCGAGACCGTCTGGCGCGAACAACCCCACCCCGGCGCTGTCTTCACCCGTGTTGCCGCCAGCCACATCCGGGTCGGCACGTTCCAGTATTTCGCCGCCCGCAATGACATCGAAGGTCTGCGCCTGTTGGCAGATCACGTCATCGCGCGCCACTACCCCGACGCCGCCGGACCCCTCGACCTGCTGGAAAGTGTGATTGCCGCGCAGGCCCGCCTCATCGCCCGCTGGATGTCACTCGGCTTCATCCACGGCGTCATGAACACCGACAACATGGCCATATCGGGCGAAACCATTGACTATGGCCCCTGCGCTTTCATGGATGGCTACAACCCTGCCAAGGTCTTTTCCTCGATCGACCAGCATGGCCGTTATGCGTTCCACAACCAGCCCAACATCGCCGTCTGGAACCTGGCACAATTCGCGTCCTGCCTGATCCCATTGATGGGCGAGGAAGGCCCGGCGGTCGAGGCTGCGACCGAGGCACTGAATCATTTCCCCGACCATTACGAGGCCGAATGGCTTCGCCTTTACCGCGCCAAGGTCGGCATCACTAACCCCGACCCGGGTGACGCAGAACTGATCGAGACGCTTCTCGCCCGCATGTCCGCCCAGCGCGCCGATTTCACCCGCACCTTCCGGGGGCTTGCCATCGGCCTCGCTGCCGCCGAATTCGCCGAGCCCGAAGGGTTCGAGGGCTGGGCGCGCGACTGGCGCGACCGTCTGCGCACCGAGCCTGACTCAGACAGCGTCATACGCGCCGCCAACCCGGCCTACATCCCCCGCAACCACCGCGTCGAAGAGGCGATTCAGGCAGCCGTTCAGGGCGACGACGCACCCTTCCACCGCCTGAACGCCATCCTCGCCGATCCATTCCACGAACAACCCGGTGCGGAAGCCTACAGCCTCGCCCCGCGCGAGGAAGAAGAAGTGCGCCGTACCTTCTGCGGTACCTGAGCAGACCGCCGGATGCCGCCGATGAAGCGGGCCAACGCAGTCTTGCACGGCGCGGCCCCTTCCCCGACACCGCACAATCTCCTATCTCAAGGTCATGGCCATCAAACTCGCAAGCTATAACGTCCACAAATGCGTGGGCCTCGACCGCCGCCGCCGCCCCGACCGGGTGCTGGCCGTCATGTCGCGCCTTCATGCCGACATCCTCGCCCTGCAAGAGGTTGATTTCCGCCTCGGTCCACGCCCCGCAGCACTCAGCCGCGAACTGTCCGAACGAGCGACCGGCCTAGTCGCGCTTCCCTATGCGCTGAACCAGCACAGCTTTGGCTGGCACGGCCAGACCATCCTCGTCCGCCGCGACTTCGGCATCACCGACGTGCACAGGCTCGAATTGCCTGGGTTAGAGCCACGCGGCGCGCTTCTGGCTGAACTGACCAGTGACGATGGCCCGTTCCGCATCCTCGCCGCGCACCTCGGCCTTCTGGCGCGCTCACGCAAGATGCAGTTCGCAGCCATCCGCGCGGCACTTTCTCGTCGCACCCAAATGCCCACTATCCTGATCGGCGACTATAACGAATGGTCGTCCCGTGGCGGCTCGGCGGCGCTGGGGCCAGAGTTTCACACCCACACCCCCGGCCCAAGCTTCCCGGCCGCGCGTCCCGTGGCCCGGCTCGATCGCATCTCTCTGGGGTTCGGCGCGCATCTGACCGATGCCGGCACCTACGACAGCAACGCCTCGCGCGTCGCGTCAGACCATTTGCCGATCTGGGCCAACATAAGCCTCAGGCCACGACAGGCTTTCTAGGCCGATTGATCAACACGATCCCCACCGCAACAAGCGACGCCGCGCCAAGCCCGGCGAGCCCAACATGCTCGTTCAGGATCAGCCAGCCAAGGAACACCCCGAAGATCGGCGTCAGGAAGGAAAAGCTGGCTACCGAGGCGGCGGGATACATCGACAAGAGCCACAGCCAGAACATGAACCCGGCCGAAACCACGACCACGCCCTGAAACGCCAGCCCGACCACATGTATCACCTCCAGATCGCGCACCAGCGGCCCGAAAAACGGTGCCGCCAACAGCACGATCGGCGCCGATACCAGCACCTGCCAGAAAAGCTGCATTTCGGGCTTCACTTCCCGAAGCCGAGTGCCCCGCGCGATAAGCGTGATCGCCGCCCAGCCCCATGCCGCCAACAGCGCGCAAATGTCGCCGGCAAGGCTCGCCTGCCCCTGCCCCGAAGACCTGTCGATGATCGCCCATGCGACGCCCGCCAAAGCCAGTGCCAGACCTACACCCCGGATCGGCGTGATACGTTCACCCGGCAAAAGGAAATGCGCGGCAATCGCCAGCCAAACCGGCATCGAATACAGAATGACCGAGGTCCGGGTCACCGTCGTCAGGTCAAGTGCCATGAACAGACAGATGAATTCCGCCGCAAAAGCGATCCCTGCCGCAATCCCCGGCACCATATAGCGCCGCTCCAGCCGAGGCGGACGCCCCTTGAACCACATCCACAGCCCAAGACAGACCACAGCGATCAGCGAGCGCAACCCGGCAAAGAACACCGGCTGCAAGCCATGATTGACGAACTTGATGATGATCTGGTTGAAGGCCAGAAACAGCGCAAACCCGGTCAGCGAGGCCGCCCCGAACGCATCCATCCGATCTTTGCGTTCCATCTCTCGCCTCCCGGTTTTCCGGCCCGACCCGATACGTTGGAAAGCGGGAAGTCAAGGCCGCGCGACACTCTCCTTCCGCAGCCTCTCTTCCACCGGCTGCGCATAATCGCGGTCCGCGCGGGCGAACTGCGTCAAAGCGTTGGTGTCGCCAGGGATCATCGGCGCGGTGCAATGCGCACAGGGACCGCTCTTTGGTCGAGAGTTTATCATCCCCCGCCGCCATGCCGCGGCCTTGGCCGATCCGAAGATCGGAAAGATCGACCCTGCCTCGCCCACGTTGCCGATCACATGCGCCGCATGCTCGGGCCGGTCGCTGCGGATATGGCAGCAGGGAACCACATTGCCAGTAAAGCCCACATGCAGATGCTGGAACACAAAGGTGCAAGGCGCCGTCCTGACGCCATCAGGGCTCAGATGCGGCAACAGGCCCCCTCGGTCATTGCCGTGAATGTCGAAGTTGATCGCCCGCGTCTCCATATGGAGCCGATCCGTCACGAACCGCGCCGCCAGCAACTCCCCCGCCCGCGCTGCCGTGTAGCGTACCTCAATCGCCGACCGCTCTGCGACCTCCTCGATCCGAGCGCGCACGTAGCTATCCGAATAGCTGTCGCCGCGCTTGAGGTGGATCGACACATGCAGATAGGCCAGCCCCGCATCGGCCAGCGCCTCCACATAGCCCGGCACCAGATAATCGCCGTTGGTGAAGATCATCAGCCGCGCCGCGGGCAAGGCCCGGTGCGCCTCGCAAAGCCGCGTCACGATCAGATCGCGGTCATAGAGAGGTTCGTTGTAGCTCGTCAGCACCATAGCGCCGCCGTAGTCCACCTCGGCCAGATCGCCCAGAATTGTCTGCCAGACTGTCCCGGCCATCGGCACATTCGGCCCAAGCCTGTCCCCTGTCACGTTCGGGCAATAATCGCAGCGCCGGTTGCAATAAGAGTGTGTTTCGATCTCGACCCGGTTGATGCTCTTGCGGAACACCTCGCGCTGAACCGCGGGATCGTCGATCCGGTCATAAAGCTCTCGGCCGATGTACATGCTGCCTCGGATGCGCTGCTGACCTCAGCCTAGCAAACACCACCCGCCACTCCCACCCCGACGAAACAAAAAAGGCCGCCCGATCGGGCGGCCTTTTCCTTAAAGATTGTCGCAGCCGATCAAAGCTCGTCGAGTGCCTCGACAGCTTTCTCCAGCTTGTCCTTGGTCACGGTCTTCTCCGTCACCTTGGCCGCAGCAAAGATGTGGTCCACGACCTTGTCCTCGAAGAGCGGCGCGCGCAGTTGCTGTTGCATCTGCTGGTTCTTCTGCACGAACTCGAAGAAGGCGCGTTCCTGACCCGGGTACTGACGGGCCTGATTCAGCACGGCTTGCGTCATTTCGGCATCCGACACTTCGATCTTTTCCTTGCGACCGACTTCGGCAAGCAACAGGCCAAGGCGCACCCGGCGCTCGGCGAGTTTCTTGTGATCGTCCGTCGTCACGATCGAGCCGTGGTCGTGGCCATGGTGATCGGGGTTTTCGTCGTGCCACAACTGGTGGGCGATCTGGCTGGCTTCTGCCTCGACCAGCGTCGGCGGCAGGTCGAAGCTGACCAGACCGTCAAGCTGATCCAGAAGCGCGCGCTTCATCACCGCACGGGCAGCGC
>JBATMT010000163.1:0-6127 GCA_049289975.1 Paracoccaceae bacterium
GCGTCGATGGTGTCGTTGCCGGTGCCACCATCGATACTGTCGTTGCCCGCCCCGCCAAAGAGCGAGTCATTGCCATCGTCGCCGCGCAACGTGTCGTTGCCGAGCCCGCCAAGGATCGTGTCGTTGAACGTGCCGGTCCCGCCCAGAAGCGAGTCATTGCCGTCGCCGCCGTCAATACTGTCGGCCTCGGTGCCGCCATCTATGAAGTCGTTGCCGGTATTGCCCAGCAGCGTGTCCGCCCCGGCACCGCCAAGGATGGAATCGTCGCCAGTGCCACCATCGACCGAGTCATTCTCTGACCCTGCGTCGATGGTGTCGTTGCCGGTGCCACCATCGATACTGTCATTGCCCGCCCCGCCAAAGAGCGAGTCATTACCATCGTCGCCGCGCAACGTGTCGTTGCCGAGCCCGCCAAGGATCGTGTCGTTGAACGTCCCCGTGCCGCCCAGAAGCGAGTCATTGCCGTCGCCGCCGTCAATACTGTCAGCCTCGGTGCCGCCATCGATGAAGTCGTTGCCCAGATTGCCCAGCAGCGTGTCGTTGCCCGCGCCGCCAAGGACCGAGTCATTGCCATCGCCCGCGTCAATGCTGTCATTGCCGGTGTTGCCAAGCAGCGTGTCGTCGCCGGTTCCACCCAGAACCGAGTCATCGCCAGTCCCCGCATCGACAGAGTCATTCTCGGACCCCGCATCAATCGTATCGTTGCCGGTGCCGCCAAGGATGTTGTCGTTGCCCGCACCCCCGAAGATCGAGTCGAGCCCATCACCGCCGTCAATCGTATCATTGCCAAGCCCGCCCAGGATCGTGTCGTTGAACGTGCCGGTGCCGCCCAGAAGCGAGTCGTCGCCATCGCCGCCATCGATACTGTCGGCCTCGGACCCGCCATCGATCGTGTCGTTGCCAGTGCCCCCCAGAAGAACATCGTTGCCCGCGCCGCCGGTGATCGTGTCGTCATTCGCGCCACCATCAATGGTGTCGTTGCCGGTGTTGCCAAGGATCGTGTCATTGCCCGCGCCGCCAAGGATCGAATCCTCGCCGCTGCCACCATCGACAGAGTCATTCTCGGACCCCGCATCAATCGTGTCGTTGCCCGCGCCACCAAGAATGACGTCATTGCCAGCGTTGCCGGTGATCGTGTCGGCGCCATCACCGCCGTCGATAGTGTCATTACCGGTGCCGCCGATGATGGTGTCGTTGAACGCTCCGGTGCCACCAAGGATCGAGTCGTCGCCAGCGCCGCCATCAAGGCTGTCGGCCCCGTCGCCGCCATCGAGTGTGTCGTTACCGGTATTGCCCAGCAGCGTGTCGTTGCCCGCTTCGCCAAGAAGCGAGTCGTTGCCAGCGCCGCCATCAACGCTGTCGTTTCCGGTTCCGGCATAGACGATGTCATTGCCGTTCCCGGACAGGACTGTGTCGTTGCCAGCTCCTGCACGGACATAATCGTCGTTGCCGACTGCGCCGGGCAAACCAGCATCGTTATTGTCGATCTTGTCGGTGCCGCCCGCAATCGGCTCGACATAAGTCCCATTGATCAGGTCACTGCCAGCGGTACCATCGACATAGCCATCGTCAAAGCCGGTGACGATACGGTCGGTGCTGAGGCCACTGTAGGACGTCACACCGCCGGAAATTGCTGTGAAGGTAATCGACGTGATCGGGAAGGCTTCGTAGGCAGCCGTGTCAGGAACTGCAACGGACGTCGGATCGGGCGCCAGGAACAGGTTGCCCAGGGTGTCTTGCGCAAGAACTGCGGTGACCGTCGCCGTGGTTCCGTTGGCATAAGTAATCGTCGCGTCATAAATGACGGTGCCGTCGAACGTAAAGGTCTGGACGCCTGCGCCGATGTTGGTCGAGAACTGATCGTTTGACAGGGTATTGTCTTGATCGAGCGCAGTGGCGGTGCCGCCATTGTCGATCATCGTGACAGAAGTCACACGAGCATAGAGTGGATTGCCTGTACTGCCGAATGTCTGCCCGACAAAACTCGCGGCATTTTCCGAAATGGTGTTGCCTTCGGTCGGGTCAACCGATGTTGCCGAGTTGCCGAGGTAGATCCAGGTGAAAGTAGATGCCATGCGTCAGGTCCCAACCGATCTGGCGAGGCGCACGGCGATTTGGTCATCGCCTGATCCCGCAACGGCGGGAAAGAAAATTCCGCTCTGCGACAAGGCGAAACCGTCAATAAAGCATAAGATTCCTGCGGACAGGGTGACAGGTCCTGACTGACCGCCAAGATAAAATGATGAGTTCCCTGTTCTCAAAGCGCCACACACTCACGACAAAAGTCGGATACCGGCTCGGACTGCACCCAAGTGCATTCAGAGCATTTTATACAACATGTGTGTCGTTACTACGGGACGGCACCAATTGCTTGGTGTCTGCTCATAATTTTTTAACGTTTGGCAAGATCGTCACGCTTTTGCTTACCTTAGGGCGAGTAGCCTAGGCATCATTGCGCTCCAACTCGTCGATCATGCCGGAAATCATCGACAAACCCTTGTCCCAAAATTTCGGATCGCTGGCATCAAGGCCGAACGGCGCGAGCAACTCCTTATGGTGCTTCGATCCGCCAGCCTTGAGCATCTCAAAATACTTTGCCTGAAAATCCGGTAAGCCCTCTTCGTACGCCGCATAAAGCGCGTTCACCAACCCATCGCCGAAGGCATAGGCATAGACGTAGAAAGGCGAGTGGACGAAGTGCGGGATGTAGGCCCAGAAGGTCTCGTAGCCCGGCATGAACTCGAACGCATCGCCAAGGCTTTCGCCCTGAACGCTCATCCACAGCGCGTTGATGTCGTCAGGGGTCAGTTCTCCTTCGGCGCGCGCGGCGTGCAATTTGCATTCGAAATCGTAGAAGGCAATCTGGCGGACGACGGTGTTGATCATGTCCTCGACCTTGCCCGCCAAGAGCGTCTTGCGCTCCTGATTGTCGCGCGCACCTGCCAGCAACTGACGGAAGGTCAGCATTTCGCCGAAAACCGATGCGGTCTCGGCCAAGGTCAGCGGCGTGCTGGCCAGCATTTCACCTTGTGGCGCCGCCAGAACCTGATGGACGCCGTGGCCTAACTCATGGGCAAGCGTCATCACGTCGCGCGGTTTGCCAAGGTAGTTGAGCATCACATAAGGGTGCACATTCGTGACCGTGGGGTGCGCGAAGGCACCCGGTGCCTTGCCCGGCTTGACTGCCGCGTCGATCCATCCCTTGTCGAAGAATGGTTCGGCCATCTTTGCAAGCTCTGGCGAGAAGGCGGCATAGGCGTCATTGACCGTTGTACGCGCTTCATCCCAACCAACCGTACGAGTTTCTTCCGTCGGAAGAGGGGCGTTCCGGTCCCACACCTGCATCTTGTCCAGCCCAAGCCACTTGGCCTTCAGCCGGTAATAGCGATGCGAAAGCTTGGGATAGGCAGCGACGACCGCATTGCGTAGCGCTTCAACGACCTCGGGTTCTACATGGTTCGACAGATGCCGCCCGGTCTGCGGCGTCGGCATCTTGCGCCAGCGATCCTCGATCTCCTTCTCTTTCGCCAGCGTGTTGTGAACGCGCGAAAAAATCTTGATATTGCTGGCAAATACCTTGGCGAGTGCATGCGCAGCCGCTTCCCGTTTCGACCGGTCCTGCTCGGACAGCAGGTTCAGCGTCGCCTCAAGGTTCAGCGATTCCTCTTCACCGTCGACAGCGAACATCAGGCCCGCCATCGTTTCGTCGAAAAGCCGGTTCCAGGCCGCGGAGCCGACCACCGACTGATCATGCAGGAACTTCTCCAACTCGTCGGACAACTGGTGGGGGCGCATCGCACGCATCCGGTCGAACGCCGGTTTGTAGCGCACCAGATCGACGCTTGCAGAGAACAGGTTCTCGTAAGTTTCGTCCTCTATCCGATTGAACTCCAAGCTGAAAAATACCAATGGCGTCGTGTACGTGGTAATCTTGTCTTGGCAGTCCGACATGAACTTCGCCCGCCCGCCATCAAGCGTGTTCTGATAGTAGCGAAGGCCGGCATAAGACATGACGCGACCCGCGACCTGCTCGATCCGTTCATAGCGGTGGACGCACTCTAGCATCCCTGCCGCGTCGAGTTTCCCGAGCTTGCCTTCGTAGTCCACCGCAAATCCCGCACAGGCCTGCTCAAGCCACGCCATGTCGGCTTTCAACTCGGGCGCGTCTTCCGCCTTATAAAGATCATCGAGATTCCACTCCGGAAGCGATCCCAGATCCTTGCCTCCTGCATTTGCGTTCGCGTCATAAACCGGACGGATGAGGGTGGTGGGCATGATCGGTTCCTTTGCTTGTCTTGGCGCAAGACATAGGCAGCAGCCAATGGGAAAGGCAAGTCGGGCGGGGTCGCGAGACCTGTCAGGAAAGTGAAAGTGATCGTCTGCAAAGCGTGGTATCTTTTCTTCACAGGGCGTCTTGATGATCGGCCCTAGCCGTTCGCCAAGCTGTGCCTGCTGATCCAATACCAAGCGGGAGAGTTCGCAATGACATCCACTATTGGTAATCCTCTTTCCTGGGGCGCGCGTAATATTGGCGCGGCCGGACGGGGTCTGACGCACGCAGTCCAACATGCGGGCGGCGAAGAAGGTGCGCAGATACCAGTCGTCCGCCCGATCGACTTTAGCGACATCAAGGCCGCGCTCAGGGCAGGTCTGTCGGATTTCGCAGCTTTGCGCAGCGACGTGATCTTTGCAGCCATGCTCTATCCGGTCATCGGCATCTGTCTGATGTGGGCGGCTGTCCACAAGGGTGTGCTGCCGCTGATGTTTCCTTTGGCCTCGGGTTTTGCACTGATCGGACCTATCGCTGCCATCGGTCTTTATGAACTCAGCCGCCGCCGTGAGGCGGGTGAAAGCCCCGGATGGCTTGACGCCCTGTCAGTCTGGCGCGCGCCCGGAATCGGCGCGATCATCGGGCTTGGCGTGGGTCTGGCGGTGCTACTCGTCTTGTGGCTGACGACGGCTTGGGTGATTTACAGCCTGACGATGGGTGGCGTGGCCTATCCCGGTATAAAGACCTTTCTCGCCGATGTGTTCACCACGCCCGGTGGTCTCTCTTTGATGCTCATAGGCATACCTGTCGGCTTTGTCTTTGCATTGCTGGCGCTTGCCATCAGTGTCATCTCGTTCCCGCTTATGCTCGACCGCGATGTAGGCTTGCCGCGAGCTGTCGCTGCCTCACTCGAGTTGACACGGAAAAGCCCGGTCACGGTCCTGACATGGGGTGCCATCGTTGCGGCAGGTCTGATTGTCGGTGCAATCCCGATGCTCCTCGGTCTGGCCGTCACCTTGCCAATCCTCGGGCACGCCACCTGGCACCTCTACCGGCGCGCGGTGCGCTAGGGACCCGTGCCATCCAGAAACGCGCGCAGCGTTTCAATCGTGTCGATTTCGCTGGCGGGCTTGTCGCGCCGCCAGCGCAGCATGCGGGGAAAGCGCAAGGCTATGCCAGATTTGTGCCTTGGACTTCGTTGGATGCCCTCGAAGGCGATCTCGAACACCAACTCGGGCGGGACGCGCCTGACCGGTCCGAACCGTTCCAAAGTATTCTTGCGCACCCAATTGGTGATCTCGTTGAACTCCACGTCCGTCAGGCCGGAATAAGCCTTCGCGAAAGGTACCAGTTCGTCACCGTCGCGGACGGCAAAGGTGAAATCGGTGTACAAGTTCGCGCGCCGTCCATGTCCGGCCTGAGCATAGATCATCACCGCGTCGACCGTCATCGGATCGACCTTCCATTTCCACCAATCGCCCTTCTTGCGGCCGGTCAGGTAGGGTGAAGCGCGCCGCTTGATCATCAGCCCTTCGACGGACGCCTCGCGCGACTGCGTTCGCATCGCGGTCAAAGCGGGCCAATCAGCGAACGACACCTCTGGCGACAAGAGCAGCGGCGCGTCAGGAGGCAACGCCGTGACCAGGCCTTCCAGCAAATCGCGCCGCTCGGAGAACGGACGAGCGCGAGTATCCTCGCCTCCATGTTCTAACAGATCATAGGCCACCAAAACCACGGGGGCCTCGGCCAACAGTTTCTTTGGCACGACCTTTCGGCCGATGCGCTTTTGCAAGTCCGCGAAGGGCAGGGGCCTCGCCCCGTCATGAGCGAGAATCTCGCCATCGATAACCGTTCCGT
>JBATMT010000164.1:0-10775 GCA_049289975.1 Paracoccaceae bacterium
GGGTCGGTGAGCTTGAGGACAGTACGCTGCGTGCCCGAAAGCTGACCGACACGGCCAAGCGCATGATTGGCGCACCGAACTATTTCTCGAAATACGGTCGCCCGCAGAAGATCGACGATCTGAACGAGCACAAGCTTTTGCACTATTCAAATCAGGCCTCTGGCAACGTCTGGAAGATCACCGCGCCTTCGGGTGAAAAGCGGCAGGTCCGCACGGCGGGATGGCTGACCGTCAATGACGGGCAGTCTCTTCTGAATGCTGCGATCTCGGGTCTGGGGATCGCATACCTGCCGTCGTTCCTATATGCCGACGCGATGAAGCAGGGGCTGGTCGAAGAAGCCATTCCTGATCTGCCGGTTGAAACGTTGGGAATCTACGCGGTCTATCCGCCGGGACGCTTTACCCAACCGAAAGTGCGCGCATTCATCGATTTTCTTGCTCAGGCGTTTGTCGATAAGGGGCCCGACGCCTGGTAAAGGCGGCCGCCGCCGCCAACTTTCTAACGGGTCGAGGCCAGCACCGCCTCGACCCGTCTGTTTTTTTGCCGACCTTCTTCGGTAAGGTTCGAAGTGCGCGGAGAAAGAAATCCGACGCCATCCGCAGAAACCTGCGCGGAAGCTACGCCGAAATCCGCCAGAAGCCGGTCGACGACTGACTGCGCACGCTTCTTTGACAGCGCGATGTTCGGAGCAAGAGTGCCAGATGCATCGGTGTGGCCGACGACGATGATCTGGCGGTCGGGATGATCGGCCAGATACGCTGCAATCTCTCGCAAAGACTCGAAATCACCTGACGAAAGATCCGCCGAGCCGGACGCGAAACTAAGATCTTCCAGTACGACGCGTCCCTGGGCTTCCAGCGTTGCAGCAATCGAAGCTGTCGTGGTAGCCAGAGACGGGGCCGGGGCAACCGACGGGTCTGGCGGAGTGGGCGCTGACATCGGTGCCGGTGCCGGATTGATGGAATCACTCGCCCCCGCGACTTCACTGGCTTTTCCGACGTGGGAAAACTGGACGAAACCTGTTTCTCCGGACCGGCTGACCAGAAGGCCAATATAGTCGGCATCGCTGCCGCGCCCCTTGACTGCGGCCAAATAGCGGAAATCGCCAAGGTCGACGTGCATGGACGGTTCAGGCAGGACTTTCAGATCATAGCGAAAGTCAAAACCGCCGCAGCCGTCAGTTTCGCATGAGAAGATCGGCAGATACCCCTGACGCGAAAGTTCCTTCGTCAGTGCCTCAAACAGCGAGAATGTTTCGGGGCTGGATGGCACACGCCATGACAACTCCTCGATTGAACCGGAAAGGACCAGCTTTGGCAGTTTGCCATTGGCCCAAGGGCCGAGAGGCAGCGAGAAGCTGTCGTTGGGCGTCATGCGCCGGGCGGTCTGTTCGGCACCCGGAGGCAACGACAGCGTGGGCTCGGCCTTTGATGGAAGGGCCGTCAGACATACCATGACAGCAAGGGCCAGCCGAGCCCACGCTGTCGAACCAATAAATGCGAATGCGGTCATTTGATCCGATAGTGATAGGAACCGACGACGTTCATGCCGAGGGTTTCGTAAAGGCTGTTTGCCGCGACATTTGCGCGGGTCACCGCAAGAGCGACATTGCGAGCGCCGTTATCCAGCGCCCAGCGGCCGACGCCACGCATGAGATTGAGGGCAAGACCCTTCCGGCGCATTGCTGTGGTGACATGCAAGGCGTGAACCATCGCCGTATCCCCACTGATCGCCACGAAGACGGCCCCGGCGGCCCTGTCGTCGGTTCGACCCAGAACCACGGTTTTCGGACCCGGAGCATTGTCCATGATGGCACGACGTTCTGGCCCGACACCGCCTTCGGCCCAGACCGTGGCAGTTACGGCGAGCGGTGGCCACAGCGGAAAGGTTGTCAGATGGTCGGGAGGCACTGCAGAGAGGGCTTCGGAAGGCCCGGCACGCATGTAGACGGGCTCGGCAATCCGGTAGCCCCGCTCCTCAAGTGCGGCGTCGAGACGCTCTTCGCCGGGAAGGAGGCGGAAGAGCGACGGCTGACCAAGACGCGCTTGTACGGCTTCTGCCAGATGAATCTGAGCGATACCTATTTCAACGTCACCAACAAGCGAGGCAGATGAGACGCGATTGCCACCCTCGCGACCCTCGCGCACGATCCACGGGTCTTCGGCATGTTGGGCATGCGGTGGCCAGGTCTTGTCCATGAGGGTGATGAGATCGTTCATTGCTGCGCCTCGCCAAACAGGGCGAGCATCTGCACCATCGCCTGATCCAGTCGCACCGCATCCTGTCCGCGAACTACGAGGTTGGTGCCATAAGCGCCGTTTACAACAAAAGGGTACGATCCGAACGTCAGGTCAGAGAACTCCTGTGCCAAGGCAGCGAGCGGGGCGGCAATCACGCCTTCGCCCCGCATCACCCGCAAGGTTTGCGACAGCAGCGGCCGTCCGCCGGTCAGGCGCGGCAAGAGGGAAGCAACCATCGCCTGAAAGATGTTTGGGACGCCTGCCATGACATGGACATTGCCAAGCGAAAAGCCCGGGGCGGCCGAGATCGGATTTTCGATAAGGACGGCATCGCCTGGAATACGCGCCATGCGCAGGCGCGCGTCGTTCAAATCTGTTCCCGAGCGTTGGTAGTGAGCGGCAAGAATGGCGCGCGCGTCATCCCGGATGCCAAGGGGAAGCGCGAAGGCTGCGGCTATTGCGTCGGCGGTGATGTCGTCGTGTGTCGGGCCGATGCCGCCGGACGTGAACAGGTGATCATAGGCGTGCCGGAGATCGTTGACGGCGGCGACGATGGCCTCGTGTCGGTCCGATACGACACGGACCTCTTGCAGGTCGATGCCGATGCGGGTCAACTCGCCGGCCAGATAGTGCATATTCGCGTCGCGGGTGCGCCCTGACAGGATTTCATCACCGATGATCAGGATTGCGGCGGTGGGGTTCGGCATGGTCACACCTTGTTCAACCTGTCTTTCGTATAGGATGCAGAGGCAGGGTGGGAAAGCCCCGGCTCTGGTCAACGGCGGAATTCTTCACTATCTAATGTTGCGATCATGGAAAGGACCAGCGCCTTGGACGAACCGGACGGCCGTCTGACGAAAGACGGAATCAGGATACATCAGCACGCTGACTTTGCAGGAATGCACAAAGCGGGCCGGGTTGCCGCAGAGATTCTTGACGCAGTTGCGCCGCTGGTGGAGCCGGGCGCAACGACCGAGACTCTGGATGATTTCATCCGCGCCGAGGTTGGACGGCGAGGCGCGATTTCCGCCACCATCGGCTATCGTGGCTATCAGCATGCTTCGTGTATCAGCGTGAATCATGTGGTTTGTCACGGAATTCCGGGGCCAAAGATCCTGAAGGACGGCGACATTCTGAATATCGACGTCACGGTCATCGTCGATGGCTGGTATGGCGATACGAGCCGGATGTACGTCGCAGGCTCGATGCCGCGCAAAGCCGAGCGGTTGGTGCAGGTCACGCACGATGCCCTGTTCAAGGGAATCGAGGCGGTGCGGCCCGGCAACACATTCGGCGACATCGGCTTTGCGATCCAGTCCTATGTCGAGGCGAACCGCATGTCGGTGGTGCGCGACTTCTGTGGCCACGGGCTAGGCCGGGTGTTTCATTCCGCACCGAATGTGCTGCACTACGGGCGTCAGGGAACAGGCCCGCGTCTGGAAGAAGGCATGTTCTTCACAATCGAACCGATGGTGAACCTGGGACGGCCAGAGACGAAAGTACTGGCCGACGATTGGACAGCGGTGACGCGCGACAAATCGTTGTCGGCACAGTTCGAACATTCTGTCGGCGTGACGGCTACGGGCGTTGAGATCTTCACGCTCTCGCCCGGCGGGAAATTCCACCCCACCTGGTAAACCGCCCGCCGTTGGCGCGCGATCCTGCGAAGGCGCTGCCCCCGCGCTCCCGGGGTATTTAGCGTCAGAAAATGGGGCAGGCTCAGTCCGTCTTGCGCAAGATGGTGATGGTCGTGTCGCCATATTTGCGCTGGTCGAGCCGATCGAGACCTTCAGGCGGCGAAGGGGCGGCACTTTCCTCCCACACGATCAGGGCCTCTGGGCTCAGCCAGTTGCCTTCCAGACACGAACCGATTGCGCGTTCACCAAAGCCTTTGCCATAGGGCGGATCGAGAAAGACAAGGTTGAAGCCCGGCCCGCGGTTCAGACCCATGCTGGTTGCATCCCGGCGCCATACATCCGTCACACCCGTCGCACGCATAAGGTCAATGTTGCGCCGCATGAGGGCGCGTGACGCGACACCGTCGTCCACGAAGGCAACATGGGCCGCGCCGCGCGACAGGGCTTCGAGGCCGAGTGCACCAGTGCCTGCGAACAGGTCAAGCACGCGCGCCCCTTGGACCGGATTACCGTACCCTCCGTTCAGGAGCAGGTTGAAGATAGCTTCACGTACGCGGTCTGATGTGGGTCGCAAGTGCGCGCTTGCGTCGCCGGCGCCCACATCAGCCAACTTCAGCCCGCGTCTTTCTCCGCCGATGATCCTCACGCTTTCAGAAGCGCCTTGAGATCTGAGGCCGGGTTTTTGATGACTGCTGGGTCGGGCGATCTACCCGCTTCAATCAGCCGCTTGCCAATCATGTAGGCACGGCTGTCGTTCATCGAGTCGACGGCCAGCAGGTGATCGCCCCGATAGTACCAGAAGGATATTGCCTCGCCGTCGCCCTTGCGAGTGACGATGCGGTCATAGCCTGTGTTGAGTCCCGCGATCTGTAATTTGGTGTCGTACTGGTCGGACCAGAACCACGGTTTAGCGTCATAGGACTTGTTCGCGCCAAGCATGTTTTCGGCAACGAGTTCACCCTGATCAATGGCATTGCCCACACTCTCGAGCCGGATGCGGCCGCCATTGTGAGGGAATGAGGCGCAGTCGCCGGCTGCCCAGATCGACGGGTCCGATGTTCGGCCATTTGCGTCGGTGCAGATCCCGTTTTCGATGACAAGACCAGCCTTCTCGGCCAGTTCAGCCCCCGGAATGATGCCGATGCCAACGATGACCAGATCGGCGGGCAGTTCTCGCCCGTCCGCCAGGCGCGCTCCGGTGACGGTGCCGTCACCCAAAAGGCAGTCGAGGCCGGTGCCTTCGAGAATCTTCACGCCGTGCGACTGGTGCAGGTTGCGAAAATAAGCGGAGGTTTCGGGCGACGCCACACGTTGCAAGATGCGGGGCGCGGCCTCGATCACCGTGACATTCAGGCCGAGTTTCGCGGCCACGGCGGCAGCTTCGAGACCGATGTAACCTCCGCCAACGATGAGGGCATTGGCGCCCGCGTGAATGGATTTCGCCATGCGGTCAACATCGGCCAGGGTGCGGACGGTAAAGACGTTGATCAGGTTTCCACCAATGGCGGCTGGGAGCGTGCGCGGATAAGAGCCGGTCGTCAGCGCCAGTTGGTCATAGGTCAAAGTCTCGTCACCGACGGTCAAGGTTTTTGTTGCCGGATCAATGTCGGTGACACGGGCATTGAGGCGGACATCGACATTCTGCTCGTCCCAGAAGGACGGGGCACGGAGATACAGACGTTCAAGCTCCATGTCGCCAAGCAGGTAGCCCTTTGACAATGGGGGGCGCTGATAGGGTGGGGCGGGTTCTTCGCCGATCAGGGTGAGGGCACCTGCATAGCCAAGCGAGCGCAGTTTCGCCGCGAGAGATGCTCCGGCCTGTCCCGCTCCGACAATCACGATTCCGGCCATGTCGTTTCTCCCTCTGGTCCTCAGCGCGGCGGAGCCTATATCGTTGAGGCAAGGAAACGCAACGCGACAGGAGAGTAACATGGCGATTTCGGTAGGAAACAAACTTCCCGAGGCAACTTTGGTGACTATGGGAGCAAATGGTCCCGAGCAGGTGACGCTGAGCGATAAGCTCAAAGGGAAGAAAGTCGTATTGTTTGCGTTGCCGGGAGCCTTTACCGGGACCTGTTCTACCGCCCACGTTCCCAGTTTCATTCGTACCGCGGATGCCTTTCGTCAGAAGGGCGTCGACGAAATAATCTGTCTGTCGGTGAATGATCCGTTCGTGCTGAAGGCCTGGGGCGAGTCGACGGGTGCGACCAAGGCCGGGATCACATTTCTGGGCGACGCCGATGGGTCAATGACCAAGGGTCTGAAACAGGACTTCACCGCGCCGCATCTGGGCTTGGTCGGCCGTTCAAACCGCTATGCTGTTGTGGTTGAGAATGGCGTCATCACGCACGCTAACATCGACAAGCCCGGTGAGTGCAACATCTCGACCGGTGAGGCGCTGCTTGAAGTGCTTTGACCTTCAGATGAAAGAGTAACGGTCAGGGGCGCTCGGCGCCCCTTTTTCGTGCCGACTGAAGCTCACATAGACAGGCAACGGGCTCCGAATGGTCGCGCTGGATCTCGGCAGCCCCACCGTATGTGTCCAGTCGTTTGGCCAGCGTCACGTCCAGCATCGACAGGCCGGGCGCGTCGTGGGTGGTGAGGGTGACGTCAACCACGTTATAGACGTTCGACCATTCGGGATGGTGATTGAGCTTTTCTGCAGCAAGTGCGGCGCGCGACATGAATGCCCATGCTTCGGAAAAACTCTTGAACTTCCATATCTTGCGGATCGCATCCCGGTTCGGGACGGCGCCCCAGCCACTTTCGCCGAGTTTTGGCAGATGTTCCTTGCGTTCATCGTTCGAGAGTGGGTCTGCCATTTACGTCTCCTTCTGCGGCATTGCCGCGTCGTCGGCTGCGTTTGCGCGTTGATGCGCTGGTCTGGCCTGTAGCCGCTCCCAGTAGCTTGCGAAAATCGGGCGCGCTTCGATTGTGCCGAACGTTAGCCCGTAGCCGATCTGGGAGCCGGTGGCGACATCGGCGGCAGAGAAATCCGGACCGGCCAGATAGGCGTTCCGCGTCAGCGCCTGTTCAAGCGCGTCGAGGGTCGTGGAGAGCGGTCCAAAGCCAGCCATCTTGCGCCGGTCTTCCGGGACGATGAAACCGCAGACATTGGCTATCACTGCAGCTTCCAGCGGGCCTGACCCAAAGAAGAGCCAGCGATAGTAGGAAGCGCGGTCCTTGGGGGCTAAACCGGCATCGGGAAAGGCGTCCGCCAGATAGGCACAAATTGCAGCATATTCAGTCACCACGCGGTCGCCATGCACCAGCGCGGGAACCTTGCCCATCGGGTTGATCGCCAGATAGTCCGGCGCTTTCATAGTGGTTGCATAGTCGAGGTAACGCACCTCGTAGGGCTGCCCGATCTCTTCAAGCATCCAACGCCCGATTCTGCCGCGCGACATCGGGTTTGAGTAGAGAATCAGGGATTCAGGCAAAATCTCCTCCTCGGACGTGGCCGTATGCGCCACTATTTGCCGCCAGCCAGCGGCACGCAATCACAATGCGACCCGACATCATTCGTCGGCGGGAACATGTCGGAAAGGCCCGTAGCTTGTGAGTACGTCGATCTCTTGCCCGATGGCGCGACGCTCTTCCTCAAGATACTGCGCGACGGCCCTGCGAAATGACATATTACCGATCCAGTGCAGCGAGTGGATTTGGGAAGGCAAATAACCACGCGCCAGCTTGTGCTCGCCCTGCGCTCCGGCCTCGACCCGCGGCATGCCGGTCTCGATCGCATGGTCGACGGCCTGATAGTAACAAAGCTCGAAATGCAGGCAGGGGTGATCTTCGATGCACCCCCAATATCGCCCGAACAGCGTATCGCGCCCGATGAAGTTCAGCGCACCGGCGATCGGCCTTCCGCCGCGTTCAGCAATAACAAGCAAGATATCGTCGCGCAGGGTGTGATGGATCTCGTTGAAGAAGGCCCGCGTCAGATAGGGGCGGCCCCATTTGCGGGCGCCGGTGTCTTGATAGAACCGCCAGAAAGCATCCCAATGGTGCGGCTCGATATCATTTCCGGTCAGCCGCCGAATGGTGCCGCCAAAAGACTGAGCGGTGGCGCGTTCCTTGCGGATCATCTTGCGTTTGCGCGAAGCGAGATCGAAGAGGAAGGCCTCGAAATCAGTGTAGTTGCGATTTTCCCAATGAAATTGCTGTGTCAGTCGCGGCAAATAGCCGATGGCTTCGCCTGCGCCGATTTCGGCAGCCTCGCAGAACGTCACATGCACAGAAGACAGTCCCGCACGATCGGCTATTTGGGCTGCAGCCGAAAGTAGCGCGGAGCGGCCGGTGTCTTCCTCGCCAGGTCGCGTCAGCAGGCGGCGTCCGGTTACCGGAGTGAAAGGGACGGCTATCTGCAGTTTGGGATAATACTTTCCGCCTGCACGCTCCCACGCGTCCGCCCACGAATGGTCGAAAATGTATTCGCCCTGACTGTCCGCTTTCACATAAAGGGGGGCGACGGCGATGATCTGACCGTTCCGTCGCGCAACAAGTGGCCGGGGTTGCCAGCCGGTGCCTGGACCAACCGAGCCGGACCTCTCCAAAGCGCTTAGAAAGCGGTGAGAGGTGAAAGGATCGACAGGTCGGCCGATTTCTGCCTCGGGGCACGCACAGGCATCCCAGTCCGACAAGGCGATGTCAGACACGGCGGACAGCGCAGATACTTCGATGCTGTCGGCGCTCATCAGGTGGCTTGCCTTGCTATCTGGTTACGCCGGAATGTTGGCGTCGTATCCTTCGAATGTCACGTTCTGGGCGATCTTGCGCGCCTGTTTCTCTGCATCTTCTGATCGGATGGTCCAGCACAGGACAGCCGTCCCCGTCTGTTTCAGATCAAGGACATTTGGGCGGCCAAGGTCAGACGCTTCATGGGAAATGAAGCTTGACCCTGTGCGATCCAGATCGGCGATCTCGCGCAACCTTGCGCGGGTAGCGGCAGACAATAGGGGCCAATCCTCATCGCGGTAAGCGCTGGTGGTCAGGCCGCGCGGCAGATCTGGCGAGACTTCCGCCAAAGCTGCGACCGAATGAGGGTTGAAGGACATAAGCGCGACCGGGCCAGAGTACCCACTCAGGACGTCGGCCACGCTCTGCTCCAATTGACCGACGTTCGGTCCCATACCTCCGTCTTGATCCTTGATCTCTATCAGAAGTGGCACTTGGCCCGCGACGATTGTCAGCACTTCGGCCAGCGTCGGAACGCCCTCCGACCCGCCAATAAGCGGCAGGGCGGCCAGCTCTGCGGCAGTCAGACCCCTTACCCGTCCCGACTGCCCGGTAAGCCTACGCAGATCATAGTCGTGGAATACCATCGGCACGCCATCGGCAGAGGGCTGAATGTCGATTTCAATCGCATACCCAGCAGCAATGGCGGCCCGAATAGCTGCGCGAGAATTCTCTGGCCGCCCCTTTTCGCGGTCATGGAAGGCACGATGCGCAATTGGGGCCTTCAAGAAGGCATCGGGCAGCGGAACGGACTTGACCATCATTTTACCTGAAAGATCGCCTCGATCTCGACCGCAACACCAAGAGGAAGGGCCGGGGCCGAAACGGCGGCGCGCGCGTGGCGGCCAGCGTCACCCAGCACTTCAACCATAAGGTCTGAGCAGCCGTTTATTACTTTTGGCTGATCGGTGAAGTCGCCGGTCGAGTTCACAAAACCTGTCAGCTTCACACACCGCACCACGCGGTCCAGATCGCCATCGCAAGCCACGCGCAGTTGTGCAAGCAGACTCAGTCCGCACCGCCGCGCAGCCGCCGCACCGGCGGTTACGTCCATATCCGCTCCAAGGCGGCCGCGGATAAGTCCGTCCGGACCTTGGCTGATCTGTCCCGAGATGAAGACCAGATCGCCCACCTGCACGAACGGCACATAGTTTGCGGCAGGGGCCGGGGCGTCTGGCAGAGTAATACCGTGTTGCGCGAGACGTGCTTCGATCTGTCCGGTCATCTGTTCCTCCGAAATGTGCTGAGAGCGGTCGTTGACCGTCAAGCTATCCGCCTGATCTGGCCGGGGAAAGGGGGGGTAGGCTGCATTTCGCGCTGCTTCAGCACCATGCAAGCCAAGGCATGCGGTCAGTGCCGCATGGCGCGTGAGAAAAACATCGTCAGCGGTTCGGTGAGATAGGACAAAGGCGTTCTGCCGCCCGTCGTGATGAAAACCTCGACCGGCATCCCAGGCAGGATGCGACGCGGTCTGAACCCTGCAATGGCAGCGGGAGGTATCTCGATCTTGGCCCGGTAGTAGGTCTGTGATCGGGCCTGATCAATCAAGACGTCGGGTGTCACTGAGGTCACTGTGCCGTCAATCTCTGGTGTCAGACGGCTGTCGTAAGACAGCAGCCGCAACCGGGCTGGCTGTCCAGTATGCACTTCATCAATATCTTCGGGCGCGATACGGGCCTCCACGACCAGTGGGCGGCGGTCGGGGACGATGTAGAGCGCAGGCTCGGCCGCTGGTAGAACTGACGCAACCGAGGTGACACGCAAGCCCAGAACCACTCCCGAGACCGGGGCAACAAGGTCCAACGCGCGAATCTTCGTTTGAAGATTGCGACGCTGACCGGACAGAACGGTTATGTCGCTTTCGATTTGATAGAGCATTGTCGTTGCGTCGCTTTGCCGGGCCTTCCGCAGTCGCAATGTTTCAAGCTGGGTGTCTGTCTGTCGGATCAGCGCCTCAGCTTTGCGTGCTGCAATGTCGGCCTTGACGCCTTGCAAGCGGGCGGTTTCCCGTTCCAGTGCACCGACACGTGGGGCCACAGCCAAGCCCTTTCCAAGAAGTTCCTTCTGTGTGCTGAGTTCGTCTTCCAGCAACATGATCTGACGGTCTGCGGCCAGGGTCTCGCCTTTCAACCCGTCGATCTCGGCCCCGATCTGGAGCTC
>JBATMT010000165.1:0-2242 GCA_049289975.1 Paracoccaceae bacterium
CGCGCCTGTCGCGGACAGTCGAGACGCTGAGCGAGCGTATGGCGCAGGATCCCTTTCTGGCGGCGTCGTTGCACGAGGTTCTGTCCGCGATCACGGCCGTGCGCTCGACCTCGGCGATTTTGGCCGAAACCGAGGATATCGAGCCGGAATGTCGGACACGGTTTCATCGCAACATCCATGAGGATAGCCTGCGCTTGACCTCCGTGTCGACGGCGCTGGTGTCGTGGCTTGATCAGGCGCAGGCACCTGAGGCCGGGCTGGCTTCGCCGCAAGAGGAGTTGGAGAGCTGGCTTCTGACGCGAGGGCATCATTTCCCGCAGTTGGAGCGGGCGACAGCGGTGTCGGCCGAGACCATCATCGCAGGGGCGCCGGAACTGGCGTCCGAGGCGTCGCGCACGTTGGCATTGAGCCACCTGGCGGTTTACAGGGCGGATGCGCTAGCCTTGCCGCTTGCGGCGATGCAGAAGGTATTGAGCGAGGCTGGCCCCGATCCACTCAGGCTGTCGCAGACGCTTGGGGTTCCAATGGCGCGGGTGTTGCGGCGCATGGCCAGCCTGCCCGACGACATTGCCCCGGCGGGGCTTGGGCTTGTGGCGTGCGATGCGACCGGCACATTGACCTTCCGGCGCACCGCTCCGGGGTTCAACCTGCCGCGTTTCGGGGCGGCGTGCGCGCTGTGGCCGCTCTACGAGGCGTTGGTGCAGCCGGGCATGCCGATCCGCCGCGTGCTGGAGACATCGGGGCGTGGGGCGGGTGCTCGGTTCATCGGCTATGCCTGGTGCGACCGGACTTATCCGGCTGGGTTCGACGGGCCGGGGGTGAGTCAGTCGCTGATGCTGATCGTGCCGCTGACGGCAGAGACCGAGAACCGGGGGCGAATGACCGAGCCGCCACGCATTGTCGGAACCTCGTGTCGTATCTGCGCCGAGGCGCGATGTGTGGCGCGACGGGAGCCGTCAATTCTGATGTAAATTCATGGGTGCGCACTCAGTCTTTGACAGCGAGAGAGGCTATCGGTGATAGTCGCCAGACCGGCGGCACGGGGAGGTGCAGGCTGGCCGTACAAGGGGGGAAGATGGCTGGTCGGGTTCTCTTGATAGAGGACGAAGTGAACATCGCCGAGGCGATCCGTTTCCTTTTGACTCGCGATGGTTGGGCCGTCGACACTCATGCCGATGGCGCGTCGGCGATGGCGCGTATCCGCGAGGTGCGACCTGACATTCTGGTTCTTGATGTGATGCTGCCCGGACGGTCCGGGTATGAGATTTTGGAGGACCTGCGTGGCGATGCGGGGCTTGCCGATCTGCCGGTGCTGGTGCTGACCGCTCGTGGGCAGGACCGCGAGCGCACGCTTGCCGAGGCGCGGGGCGCGTCCCTGTTCATGACCAAGCCTTTCGCCAATGCCGAAATCCTGGAAAACCTGCGCAAGCTTGACCGACTGCGCAACCCGTCGGGGGTCTAGGCCGATGCGTGCCCCTGGCCGTCCCCTGTTTCTGGCACGACGAGCCTATCGCCACCGCAGGCTGATCGACGCGGCAAGGCTTTTGCCATTCGTGGGTGGCTTTCTGTTCATGGTGCCGGTCTTCTGGCATCCCGCCGATACGGACGCGTCTGATACTGCTCCGGGTGGGATCTACCTTTTTGCCGCTTGGGCGCTGATGGTGGCGGGCGCGTGGCTGCTGGCGCGGCGATTGGTCAAGGCGTCAGAGATGGATGACGGACCAGACGCCTTTGGCCCACGGGCGGATGACGGCCCGGAGGGAGGCGGGCGCTGATGCTGTCGTTCCAGATCCTTGTTGGCGTCTGCCTTGTCTATGTGCTGGTGCTGTTTCTCGTGGCCTTTGTCGCCGAGCAACGAGCATCGAGTGGGCAGATCGGCTGGCTGCGCTCGCCGGTGGTCTACACGCTGTCCCTGTCGATCTATTGCACGGCATGGACGTTCTATGGTGCGGTTGGCTATGCCGCGCGCTCGGGGTTGGAATTCGCGACGATCTATCTGGGGCCGACGATTGTGTTCATCGGCTGGTGGTGGGTGCTGCGCAAACTGGTGAGGATCGGGCGGCGAGAGCGTGTAACTTCGATCGCAGACCTGATTTCGGCGCGGTATGGCAAGTCAAACCTGTTGGGCGTGATCGTGACGATGATCGCTGTGGTGGCGGCGACACCTTATATTGCGTTGCAATTGCAGTCGGTTACGCTGTCTTTCGGGGTTTTTGCCGCCGACGCGCCGACGGGCTGGGCG
>JBATMT010000166.1:0-4976 GCA_049289975.1 Paracoccaceae bacterium
CGGGAAGGTCAGGGACTGATGTGGCGCAATATCGCCTCGAACGCGCTGACGGTCGCGATTGTCGTGCTGCTCGGGCTGGCCGGGTTGGTCGGCTGGGCCAAGCAGCACTATTCCGCGCCCGGTCCGCTGGCCGAGGCGATTTGCCTGAAGGTTGCCAAAGGGTCGAACTTTTCGCGCGTGGCTGACGATCTGGAAGCTAAGGGGGCGATTGACTGGCCCTATATCTTCAAGGTCGGTGCCGACTATGCTGGCAAGTCGGCGAGCCTGAAGGCGGGGTCCTATCTGATCGCGCCGCAAAGCTCGATGGAGGGGATCGTCGGCGCGGTGACGGGATCGGGGCAATCGACCTGCGGGACCGAGATCAACTACCGGATCGGGGTGAACGGGTCGGACATCGTGGTGAGCGAGCTTGACCCGTCGACCGAGAAACTGACGGAAGTGGCGAAGTTCGATCCGGTGGCAGAGGCTGCGCCCGAGGCCTATGCCAAGGCCGCCGAGGATCAGGACACACGGCTGAAGCTGACGCTAGCCGAGGGGGCGACAAGCTGGCAGGTGATCGACGCCCTTTCGCGTGCGCCGTTCCTTGACGGCGACATGAAGGACATTCCGGCGGAAGGCACGCTTGCGCCGCAGCAATACGACATCGAGCGTGGCATGAAGCGGGCCGATCTGGTGTCGTTGATGATCGCCAACCAGAGTGCGATCCTTGACGACCTGTGGGCCAAGCGCGCCGAGGGACTGCCCTACAAGACGCCCGAGGAGGCGTTGGTGATGGCGTCCATCGTCGAGAAGGAAACCGGCGTACCGTCTGAGCGGCCGAGGGTGGCGAGCGTGTTCCTGAACCGGCTTGAGCAGGGCATGAAATTGCAGACCGACCCGACGGTGATCTACGGGCTGACCAAGGGCAAGGGTGTGCTGGGGCGCGGGCTGCGGCAGAGCGAACTGCGGTCGAACACGCCCTACAACACCTATGTGATCGAAGGGCTGCCGCCGACGCCCATCGCCAATCCGGGCCGCGACAGCATCGCGGCGGCGCTGAACCCGGAAAAGACCGAATACCTGTTCTTTGTGGCCGATGGCTCGGGCGGGCATGTCTTTGCCCAGACGCTGGCCGAGCACAACGAGAACGTCGCGAAATGGCGGGCGATCGAGGCGCAGCAACAGGACAGCGGCAACGGCGGCTGAGGCGCAAGGTTACCAAAACCTTAACGCGCCGCACGGTAAGTGTCTGAAAAGAATGGATTTTTCTTGACTCGGCGAACGGTCGTCTGTATAGATTGATGCATGCTAGATGAAGTGGATGAGCGGCGTGGGCCATAGGGTCTGGCGCCGTTTTTCCTTTCGCTCGTGCGGACACTCTCACGAGGCGGGCGCGAAACGTATGACATTGAACTTTACGGCAGGAGAGCCCGGACCGGATTCGCTGTTGGCGGATACAGAGGCTCTTTACCGCGACATTGCCAAGGAGGTCTTCGCGGCGATTTCACGGATCAGAGCGAATGAGTGCGACGTCCGGGATCTGACCGAAACGGTCAGGAAGCTCAGACAGTTCCTTCATCATGTGCTTGAGGAAAGGAAGAAGGTTGCCAAACTCAGCGACGGAGACGGCGGAAGCGGGCACGGTCACACACTTGACCTCGACGAAGCCCGAACTGAAATCGGCCGCCGCCTGGCTCGCCTCCGCGACGCCGGAGGTGGTTGAGGCCTTCTTGCATGACCTGTCGGACAGGACCCTGATGGCGCTGCCCTGGCTCTTCGAGTTCTGGGCGTTGCCGCATCAGATGCCGCCCGAGGGCATGTGGAAGACATGGATGGTGATGGGCGGTCGCGGTGCGGGCAAGACCCGCGCCGGGGCGGAATGGGTGAGGACGCAGGTCGAAGGATCGCGGCCGGACGATCCGGGGCAGGCCAAGCGGCTGGCTTTGGTGGGCGAAACGATTGATCAGGTGCGTGAGGTGATGATCTTTGGCGAGAGCGGCATCCTTGCCTGTTCGCCGCCCGATCGTCGCCCGGTCTGGGAGCCAAGCCGCAAGCGGCTGGTCTGGCAGAATGGCGACGGCGCAGGTGTTTTCGGCGCATGACCCGGAAAGCCTGCGCGGGCCGCAGTTCGATGCGGCGTGGGCGGATGAGTTCGGCTGCGCGGCCATCGACAAGGGGGCCAACGAGCCGAACAAGTTCCTTGATCCGAAGTCGTCGGAGTCGATGCTGCCCGCTTGGTCGAACGGGCGGCGGGATGATCTGATGCAGATGCAATATCTGCGGGCGATGATCGGCTATTGGCGGGACGCGGCCAACAACCCGCTGTCAGAGGTCTATGCCGGCCCGATGGTGGATATGGACCGCGCACATGTCTGGGCGTTCGATTCCCGGCCTTTTCCGCAGTTTCCGGCAAACACGGCGATCTGGTCGGATGGGGACAACTATGCGCGCGGGCACTGGATCAGTGGCAGGACGATGGCGCAGCCCTTGTCGAGTGTGGTGGCAGAGATCTGCGCCGATGCCGGGCTGACCGACATTGATGTGTCGGGCCTTTATGGGATCGTCCGGGGCTATTCTGTGGCCGACAACGGGACAGCGCGGGCGGCCCTGCAGCCCCTGATGCTGGCCTATGGGTTCGAGGCGCTGGAGCGTGGCGGGAAGCTTGTGTTCCGCATGCGGGACGGGCGCGTGGATGCAACCATCGGCCCGGACCAATTGGCAGTGAGCGAGGAAGGGACCGGGTTCGTCGAGACGGCACGCGCCATGGAGGCCGAGACGGCGGGACGGGTGCGGCTGAACTTCGTCGAGGCTGAGGGGGACTATGAGGCCCGCTCGGTCGAGGCGATCTTTCCGGATGAGGCAACGACCGGCGTTGCGCAATCAGAGCTGACACTGGCGCTGACACGGGCCGAGGGGCAGCGGATCGTCGAACGCTGGCTGACCGAGGCACGTGTCGCACGGGACGGGGCGCGGCTGAGCTTGCCGCCGTCGCTTGGCTATCTGGGCGCGGGCGATGTGGTGACCATCGAGGAGCGACCGAACTCTGCATACCGGATTGACCGGGTGGAGCAGGCAGGGGCGCTTGCGATTGAGGCGGTGCGGGTGGAGGCGGCGGTATTCGAGCCATCTGACGAAACCGAGGAAAGGGTCATCCCGCGCAGCTTCACGGCGCCGGTGCCGGTCCATGCGGTCTTTCTGGACCTGCCGCTCATGAGCGGCGAAGAGGTGCCGCATGCGCCGCATCTGGCGGTTACGGCCACGCCCTGGCCGGGGAGTGTGGCGGTTTATGCGTCGGATCAGGACGCTGGCTATCAGTTGAAGCAACTGGTGGCAGGGCGCGCCACCATAGGTGAGACACTTGCGACGCTCGATGCTGCGCAGGCGGGAGTGTGGGATCGCGGCCCGGCACTGCGGGTCAGGCTGGCGTCGGGTACGTTGAGTTCGGTCAGCTCAGAGCAATTGCTGAACGGGGCCAACGTGATGGCGATTGGCAACGGGACATCGGCAAACTGGGAGCTGTTCCAGTTCAGGACTGCCACGCTGGTCGCGCCCGACACCTGGGACTTGAGCCTGCGGCTGAGGGGGCAGGCGGGTACGGATGCGGTCATGCCTGCGTCCTGGCCTGCGGGCAGTACGGTGGTGCTGATGGACAGCGTGCCGAAACAGCTTGATCTGGCGCTGGCGGCGCGTGATCTGGCGCGGCACTACCGGATCGGTCCGGCAGGGCGGATCTATTCCGACCCGTCCTACAGCCATTCAGTGGAAGCATTCAGCGGCATCGGGCTTAGGCCCCTGTCGGTCTGCCACCTGCGGGCAAGGCGGGATGCGGCGGGCAATTTCGCGGTGGGATGGGTCAGGCGCACGCGGATGGATGGCGACAACTGGTCGGCCGTCGAGGTGCCGCTGGGCGAGTTGCGCGAGCGGTATCTGCTGCGGGTGGTGAAGGGCACAGCGATTGCCCGCGAGGTAACGGTCGGCCCGGGCGACTGGTCCTATCCGGTGGCGGATCAGGCGGCGGACACGACACTTGGTCAACTTTTCGAGATTCATGTGGCTCAACTTTCCGATGCCTTCGGCGCCGGGCCTTTTGCAAGGATTACCGTGAATGACTGATACTGCCCAACTTGGTCTGCCGCTCGTCCAGCCTGCGCAGGCGCAAAAACATGTGACCGTGAACGAGGCGCTGGCCCGGCTGGACGGGCTGGTGCTGTTGACGCTGCAATCGCAGTCGGTGGCGACGCCGCCCGCTGTGGTCAGTGACGGGGTCGCCTATGCCCTGCCGATCGGGGCAGTGAACGAATGGGCGGGGCAGGATGGCAAGCTTGCCATCGGGCGCAATGGCGGTTGGGATTTCGTGACGCCGCGGCGTGGCTGGCGGGCGCTGATTGCCGATCAGGGGATGCAGGCGCTTTATGACGGGACCGGCTGGCGGGTTGGGCAGCTTACGTTGTCGCCGCACAATGCCGGGTTGGCAGCGAAGGTCGTCGAGGTGGATCATGTGCTGGGCGCTGGTGCGAGTTCCGTGACCGCAGCCATCATCCCGGCCAATGCAGTAGTGATTGGCGCGACGGCGCGGGTCATCGTTGCGATCAGTGGAACGCTGACCAGTTGGCAGTTGGGAAACCCCGGTGCTGTCGGGCGGTATGGCAGCGGACTTGGCCTTGGCGCCTGGTCATATGCGCGGGGCGTGTTGTCGCAACCGATGGCGTTCTATGCGCCGACATCCATGCAACTGGACGCCACAGGCGGGGCCTTTGCGGGCGGAACTGTCCGGATTGCCGTGCATTATCTGGAAATCGCCCTGCCGGATATGTGATCAATGCGCGGCGTTACGTTTTGCGATCTGGTGATCGTGGCCGGGTGGTTGACGGCGCGGCCAAAGAACGACTGGCCTAGTCTTGTCCAAGGCGCGCTTGTCCGGGCGCATATGGCAGACAAGTTCCGCAAGCGACTGAGGCGGGTACATCCTGCGTGGGGTAACGGCAGCCTTTCGGGGG
>JBATMT010000167.1:0-9099 GCA_049289975.1 Paracoccaceae bacterium
TTTTCAGCCCGTGCTGTGGTTTGCAACCCCAGCAGCAGGACTAATGCGGAGAAGCCAAGAGTTCGGTTTATCAAAACATTCTCTCATAGCCATCAAATCTTAGGCAGTTCATCTCAGCGGCAGTACGCATCCACCCTTTCCCGCAATCAACGATCAATTGGACGTTGCGTCAACATAATTGAGTGCAACGTTAACAGGCTCATCATTGCTGTGTCAGTCGCTTTTGGCGGTTATGGCCTTGCCATTCTAGTCCGCCTAACGATGGCATGGAGGCTGGCGTCTATGCAAACTCAGGGCTTCGCTCTAGAAATCGGTTCCGCCTACTTCGCGTGTCAGAAGGCGGGCTAACCTGCTGAGACTATCTGAGCACTGGCCAAGATGTGTGAACTGGCGGCCGAGTTTGGGCGATTTGACTGAACAAAGATCTGAACGGCAACATCAACATCTTGAGCGTGCAAGCTTACCCGAGGTAGATATCGTTTTAGGTTGAATGCTGGATCAGAGCGCGCAGTTTCAAACGGATTTAAGGAAGGAAGTGAAGACCTGATGATCGCGAAACGCATCAAGGCGGAGTGGAAGCGGTTCTTGCGGCGAAACGGGGTGCCGCCAGTAATAACTCTGAAATCAAGCGGCGCGCCCGCGGCAAAATTCGACCATTATGTTCGTAGCGATCAAATAACCTTCCCCAGACGCAGTATCTTTACGTCTGACGACATCTTTTTCGCTATGGGAAGCTGCTTTGCCGAAGAGATCCGCATCGCGCTGACTGCGAAGGGCATCGATTGTGTCCCGCGTTATCGCAACATCAGTTTCGATCCGAATGAAGCAGCAGTTGACGAGTTGCCTGACCGTGAACATATGAACTTCTACAACAGTTTCACAGTCCGGCAACAGCTTGAGCAGATTCTTGGTCTGTGGGAACAGCCGAAAGACGACTGGTGGAAAATCAACATTCGACAGAATGTTCCTCCGTGGGGGGCTGAATGCTATCAAGATCCCTATCGGCGCCTGATACTTGCTAAGTCTCCAGAGGCGCTGCGCAGCGTTGTTGATAAAGTAAATGCCGAGATCCGATCCGGATTCGACGCCGCAACAGCATTCATATTCACCTTCGGTATGACCGAAGTTTTCGTGAACAGGACAACTGGCAAGGTTACTGCACAAAAGCCCCTCTACAAGGGTGCGGGCGGCGAAGCCGAGACCACCATGCACGTCAGCACCTTTGCCGAGAACTACGAAAACGTTTCGCAAATCTTGCAGATGATCCGAGAGCGCAAGCCGGATGCACCCATCATTCTGACCGTCTCACCGGTGCCTTTGGCTCGAACTTTTCAGGATGCGGATGTCGTGACAGTCAATACCGAAAGCAAGTCGATTCTGAGAGCCGTGCTTGGCCAGGTCTGCCGCGAGCATTCCGGGGTACATTACCTGCCGTCCTACGAATTGGTAACGTTGCAGGGAACCTCCAGTTTCGAGGGGGACCGCCGCCATGTCAAACGCGAGGTGGTGCGGGGAATAGTCGACGCATTCTTTGAGGGATGGTTCAAACCGTAGTCACAGGTCATGCACGGTGGAGAGGTGCCGAAAGACACGGGTCCATAGCGACGGCGGAATTTTGCAGGCATGACCTGATGGCACTCCTTCCCTTCGCTATTGGTCGAATTGGCCCAAATGCCACACCAATGACTGCCAAAGCGCAACCTAACACGAAGCGCGCCTTAGGTCAGATGAAGGGCAGGGGAGATGACCATAGCTCGCCATCGATCTGTGCCAAAAGTTCGTCCTGATCTGCCCACGCCATGATTTGGTCACCGCAGCGAAACTACTTCAATGGACCGCGTAGGGCCACGCGGCGCGGCGGTGCGGCGCCGGAAGTTCGACAGCTTGCGCCTGTTCCAGCAGTCGTTGCCTGATTTGCTTCGATGGCCCCTGCATTGGAGAACTGAAGCACCCAAACTTCGACCCGAAGGCCAGGTTAAATCTCAGGCGAAGGTGACCAGAACCATATGCGGCGCTGTTGAAAGTCGAGATGGACGCCTATGGCAACCGAGCGGTCGGCCGGACCTGACGGCGCATAAGTGCCTCGGTCAGCTTACGTTAGACGAATGCGAAAGCTCACTTCAATTTAGATTTGGTCGAAAATGCGCTGACTTGGGCGCCTCTCTGCCCCGGAACACCAGAAACCCGTGGGCAGCAAGCATCAGAACCACAAAAATTGCCTGGGACGAGAGAAAGTAACTCAGAAGAACTCCCCCCAGTGACCAGCCAGTGCAGATATGCCAAACAAGGCTAAAGAACAGGCCCAAAACGCCGCTGATGATAGCGCAGAAAATCGCCATTTGCCCCTCCGTATTCATGTATTCCTGATCGTGAACTTGAGTTTTTGAACCCAGTGCGCCGCAGAGAACCATTCACGTTGGCCGCTGGGCTGGCGACGTTGCAACAACCTTTCTACGACAGCCAATCTTCCAACCGAACTGGGATTAGGTGCGTGACATTGAGCGTAACTGATGCCCACCTCTTTCAGAGCTTCAAGTCGACGAATGCGGGCAAGGGCCATCAAGTCGTTCACTTTTAAATCTCCGCCAGGGTGTGAGGAAATTGTCTTTCCTTCTTCCCCCGTTATTCAGGGCTGTGAAAGCGAATCCACGGCGGAACTTAGGCAATAGTGTGTTTTGAGAGCAAAGTATTTTCTGTCGATCTCGCTGAGCGTGATATCATTTAAGATATTGAAAATAATATAAAAAAATATCCACTAGTGTCGAGGGCTGTGGTTCTGGAAGCCGGATGTTTGATTTTGTCAATTGTTTTGTCAACAATATTGAACTAATCACTTCTTGATGACTAAATTGTTCAATAAGATCCAAAGTAAAGATAAAGAAATGCCTTTGAATTTCCATTCTGATATATGAATAAAAAATCCTTGGGTTGCGTTATTTCTGCTGGAATCAACTTATGCAAAGGTGAGGTGCCCGTGGCCTTTCGGGCCCGGCCTGCACAAGTTGGCAAGGCGATAAGTGTTGCAGCGGCCTTTGGCGAAATTAGTCAGTTGGGTTCAGTCCCTCCTAGCGTTGGAGGGGGAGGGTGGTGTGCTACTGCAGATTAGACAACGACTCATATGCTGCATTATTTGCTGCATTGAGTGGCACGGTTGGCAGATGGACCATTGCTTGATCAGTCCAACGCGCGAGTGGTCGAAGTTAAACCAAAAGGTCCGCCAGCGTTTTGCCCGACCTGAGTGCGGCCTCAATCCAGAGCGGCCTGCGGCCCCGGCCCGTCCAAGTATCACCGCTATTGTCGGGATTTGAGTACTTCACTTTGGCTGGCATGCGCTTTCGCGCATCTGTTGTTCCTGCCAGTTCGGCAAGCGAGTAGCCCAAGGCATTTGCCTGCTCTTCAAGCATCGAAATGGCCTGCCGCTTCTTGCGGTCTTGAAACTCGTCGATGGCCTTTGCTACCCGTCTTTGCAGGTCTTTCAGCTCTTTCAAGGAAAGCTCTTCAATCTTAACGCTCACCACCATCGCCCCCATGCTGTCGGTCGTACGCGTTAGTACATATGAACAATCAGAGTTGGCAAACTAAAAGAAACGACCGGCAAAAAATGGTTTTGCAGCACTACCGACGGTGGTTTGGGGGAGTGAAGTACACGTCTTTATGTTGGGGCAATCCCGGTCAGGCAACTTCCCCGATCACGTGATCGTGGGTACATTGGTCATGGTCGCCGAGCACTTCGATAACCCGGCAATCGGAAATTGCGCCGTGGGCGCATTGGTCCACCATTCTCGCCAGTTCCAACTCCAAAGCTTTCAGTCGTGAAATCCGGGCGCGCACGCCCTGGAGTTGTACGCTGGCGATAGCATCGGCTGCTGCGCAGGACTGGTCCGGCCGGTCTGACAGACTTAGAAGGTCGCGGATCGCTTCCAGAGGAAATCCAAGCTCACGGGCGTGACGGATAAACGCCAGTCGGTCCAGAGAGTTACGGGAATACAGCCGATGATTTCCGCTACTTCGTTCTGGCTTCGAAAGCAGCCCGATTTGCTCATAGTAGCGGATCGTCGGAACTTTGACGCCAGTTTTCTCGCCCAGCTTGCCAATTGTGAGCATCGGATTTCTCCTGGAACCTAAAGTCACTTCAGCAAATAGGCCTTGGCATTGCTTGCGGCAAGTCGGCCACAATCTTTGATGCGTGGAATTGGTTTCGCAGGGCGATCACAGGATCGTGAGATTTTCCCCGATGGTTACCCTTGAATCTATAGTGACTAGAGACATTACGTTCATGACTTGAACGGACTGCGCCGGATTTGAGTAGCCAAATGACCAAGACAGATGATGGTGGCGAACGCCGCGAATGGACGATAACGGGGATGGATTGCGCGTCATGCGCGACAAAGATCCGGACCGCAGTTGCCAAATTGCCCGGCGTCCACGACGTCAGCGTCTCGGTGATGAGCGAAAGGCTGAAGCTGACCCTCGATCCCACAGAAGCGGTTGCTGCGCCGGCCTGGCGTGAAAGCGTTGAGGCGGTGGTAAAGGCGCTGGGTTATGGGCTTGCGGAAGGCGCAACTTCCAGTCGTCCGCGCTTTGCAATGCCTGAAAGTTCCGGCGGTCAAGACCATGACCATGTACACGACCATGACCAAGATCACGCCAGCACGACTTCACCAGCGCAGACGGACAGCGAACATGGCATGCCGGGCCATATGCATGACGACCCGTCCGATCACGGCAAAAGCTGGCATCAGACTGCAAAGGGTCGATTGGTCATCCTGACTGCACTGCTGTTTGCCGTGGCTTCGGGCGTAGAATTTCTTCTCCCTGAAACAATTGGAAAATGGGCATTTGTCGCGACCTGCTTGATCGGCGTCACACCCGTTGCGCGGCGCGCCTTTGCCGCGCTCCGACTTGGTCAGCCATTCACCATTGAAAGCTTGATGACGATTGCGGCGGTCGGCGCAATGTTCATTGGAGCGGCAGAAGAAGCCGCACTCGTCGTCTTTCTTTTCGCCGTGGGCGAAGTGCTGGAAGGTGTCGCCGCCAATAGGGCGCGCAATGGCATTCGCGCATTGGCCAATCTTGTTCCCAAGACAGCACTTCTAGAAGAAGGCGGCGCCACCCATGAAGTCCCGGCAGAGTCTCTCGCGATAGGCCAGATGGTGCTGGTCCGCCCCGGCGACCGTATACCGGCCGACGGCGACATCGTCGAAGGCAACTCCGGAATAGATGAAAGTCCGGTCACCGGTGAAAGTGTCCCAAAAAGTCGAGGACCTGGTGAGCCGGTTTTTGCGGGATCGATTAATACCGAAGCCGCGTTGCGCATTCGTGTAACGAAAGCCGCGCAGGACAACACCATCGCTCGTATCATACGTCTTGTCGAAGAGGCCGAGGAGGCGCGTGCGCCAACAGAACGCTTCATCGACAGGTTTAGCCGCTGGTACATGCCGTTGATCGTAGGCCTGGCGGCGGTTGTGGCCTTGCTGCCGCCACTGGCATTTGGCGGCGACTGGAATATCTGGATTTACCGTGGTCTTGCCTTGCTGTTGATCGGCTGCCCCTGCGCTCTGGTTATCTCGGTCCCTGCATCAATCGCCTCGGCAATGTCTGCAGGGGCAAAACGTGGATTGTTGATGAAGGGCGGTGCGGTCATTGAGGCGGCGTCACGGGTTACTCAGGTCGCTTTCGACAAGACAGGTACGCTGACGCATGGCCGACCCGTTGTAACAGACATCGTCGCATTGGCTGCTGATGAAAACGAGGTTCTGCGCCTTACCGCTGCTGTCGAGTCAGGATCAAGCCATCCGCTGGCGCAAGCCATTTTGCTCAAGGCAGCGGTCGCTGTCCTGCCAATGGCGACTGATGCGAAAGCGATCATGGGGAAGGGTGTTTCCGCCGTGGTTGAAGGGCGGAACCTGACGGTGGCTAGCCCCCGCTTTGCCGCCGAGCAAGGCGCCCTTACTAACGACGCAGCGGACCGGGCGCGCGCGCTGGAAGAAGCGGGCAAGACTGTAGCTGTCTTGTTCGACAGTGGCGTTGCACTGGGGCTGATTGCATTGCGCGACGAACCTAGGGCTGACGCCGCCGATGCCATACGGCAACTGAGAATGATGGGGCTGACGACGACGATCCTGACCGGAGACAACCCTCGTACTGCTTCGGCCATCGCCGAGAGCCTTGGCGCCGACTTCCGCGCCGAGATGATGCCGGAAGACAAGCTGGTCGTAATCCGCGAGATGATGTCAAAGGGCGGTGTGATGATGGTCGGCGATGGCATTAACGATGCGCCAGCACTGAAGCAGGCCAATGTCGGCGTCGCGATGGGATCGGGGACAGATGTGGCGCTAGAGACCGCGGATGCAGCTGTTTTGCGAGATCGCGTGACAGACGTTGCAGCCAAGATTCGCCTTGCGCGTGCAACAATGGCCAACATCCGCCAGAACATCGCTTTGGCACTAGGCCTGAAGGCCGTGTTTCTGGTGACGTCGATACTTGGTCTCACCGGCCTCTGGATAGCGATCATGGCCGATACCGGGGCAACCGTGCTGGTCACGCTGAACGCACTGCGCCTGCTGACTTTTAACCCTGAGCGGAGCTGATCAATGGCACGTTCTTGCTGAATGGCCAACTTGCGTCAATTGAGACTCACTTTTAGAGTCTATTGCGCAGGCGACGAGTCTCTTTCTCCGAACATGAGGACATTCCTTGCCGCGTAGCGCGCCATACCTGGATGGGACGACAGAATCTTTGAGGTCGCTGGATCGGCGCGCGGGACTTTTTCATCGCGGATCGCAATAGACCCGAAAGATTGCCGGGTCTCTCGCTCGTGCTTGGCGGTTCGGACACTGCTGCACTTGGGGGTAAAGTACCGTTTTCAATAAACAGAAGATGATTGCCTGACTTTCAAATTTTGCGTCTGGCAATCATCGCGACCAGCGAACATGCCCAAAAGTGGTGGCGTTCGATTCCCCGTGAATTGCGCAGCCTGATCTCAATGCTCGCCACGACTTGCAACAAAACTTCTGTCCAGCGTTCCTAGCAGGAAGAAATTTGCCCGAAAGTGCTTGATCTTTGGAATGGTCAGGTGCTGCCTGTTTTGCTATAACCCAAATCACGATAGATATTAGCGTTAATAAGAGAGCTGAAAATGAGCAGCAACATCATTGGCATCTCGTGCGTCTTGGAGCGACCCTCAAAAACGACTGCGCTTGTGGAAATCGCGGTGCGCGCCTCCGCATCACGGTTTGGGCGTGCTGGGACGGCATTTGACTTGCATCAACTCGGCTCGTCGCTTGGGTCGGCACGCCAAATTCGCGCCTTGCCGATAGCAACACGCGCAGTCTTCGACATGATCATTTCTGCGGATGCTCTTGCGGTTGGACTTCCAGATGGGGCGGGGGCCCATCACGGGATGTTCCGTAACCTTTTCCAACTGATCGGCAGCCAAGATTTGCAGAACAAACCAGTTCTGCTCGTCACGGCAGCCAGAACCGCCAATGAATGCCGTATGGTCGAGGATCATATGCGTCCGTTCTTGAGCTATTTTGGAATGCGCGTCTTCCGTGACAGCGTGCAAGCGACGGAGCAGGACTTCATTGACAGCTGCCCCGTTTCGGATGCGCTACAGCACAGGCTGGGCCAAAGCATAGGGCAATTCGTTCCCTACTTCGCCCAGACTCTGCCACACCAAGTGATCCAACAATTCCCCGCCCGAGCGGCCTGATCCACCTCGCAGGAGACTAACATGACTATCAAGCTTTCCCGCCGGGGCGTGCTCGCCTTCGGTGCAGGGGCTGCATTGTCTGTAGGCATCGGCCCGCCCGCTTGTGCTGCAGAAAGGGAGGTTCGTATCGGCTGGCAAAAGGCGGTACCGTCGCCCTTCTGAAAGGCACCGGGCTTCTGGAGAAATCTCTCGAAGACAAAGGCGTAACAGTCAGCTGGAGCGAGTTCAGCTCCGGGCCGCCGCTCTTGGAAGCTCTCGCGGCAGGGGCGCTCGATTTCGGCACAACCGGCGATGTGCCACCGCTTTTCGCCCATGCAGCAGGTGGCGATCTGGAATTCGTCGGTGCCTATGAAGGTTCGGCACGCGGGTCGGCTATTCTTGTGCACAACGACAGCGGTATTGCCACGCTTGCCGATCTGAAAGGCAAGAAACTTGCATTCAAACGTGGCTCAAGCGCCCATAACGTAGCGCTGCAGCTTTTGAGGACTGTCGGCCTAACGCTTGAGGAGGTGGAAGCCGTCGACCTCACGCCGCCAGGTGCAGGCCCGGCCTTCGCAAACGGATCAATCGACGCTTGGTCGATCTGGGACCCCTACACTGCAATCACGGAGGCGCTGCCAGACACCGTGACCCTTGCGTCTGCCGATGGCGTGATCCCCAGCTATGGCTTCTTCTCGGCGAATACTGGCTTTGCGCAGGACAACCCTGATCTGGTGAAGAGCATTATCGAGGCGCTTCAAAATGTTGGAAAAGCGGCGCAGAACGATCTGGATGGTACGGTCAAAGCCTTTGCCGAAGCCACTGGCCTTCCCGAAGATATTCTCAACGTTGTTGCGACGCGCAAGGGCCAGAACTACGGCGCTCTTGGCTATGTCGAAGGCAAACATGTCACCTACGAACAAGGCCTGGCCGACGACTTCTTCGCTCAGGGCGTTATTCCGGTGAAGCTTGACATCAAGTCCAAGGTCTGGACGCCGAGCAGCAATTCGTGAGGCAGCCATGACATACGATCCGCTACACTTCTTCTGGTTTATCCCGACATCGGGCGACAGCTCGTATCTCGGATCGTCAGAGGGCCATCGCTCGCCCGAGCCCAAATATTTGCGGCAGGTCGCGCTTGAGGCAGACACATTGGGCTTTGAGGGTGTCTTGCTCCTAACCGGGGTGTTCTGCGAGGAAAGCTTCATTACGGCGGCGAACCTCGCGGCCCACACTGACCAACTGAAGTTTCTGGCCGCGATCCGCTCCGGCACGGCGTCGCCCGCCTACTACGCTCGTCTGGCGACTGCGCTAGACCTTGTATCGCACGGCCGGGCTCTGCTGAATATCGTCGTCGGCGGCAGCCCGAACGAACTAGCCGGTGACGGGATTTTCCTGCCCCATGA
>JBATMT010000168.1:0-7017 GCA_049289975.1 Paracoccaceae bacterium
TTACTGCCGGGCCTGGTCTGATTGGCGGAGTGCTTTCTGGTGTCATGTGCGCGAAGGGCATCGCTGTTGCCACGGGATTGCCGCTGGTGGGGGTCAACCATCTGGCGGGCCACGCACTTACGCCGCGCCTTACGAATAGTCTGCCGTACCCATACCTCATGCTTCTTGTGTCCGGCGGGCATTGTCAGTTCCTGATCGTCCGCGGGCCAGAAACCTTCACGCGTCTTGGCGGAACGATTGACGACGCGCCCGGCGAGGCTTTTGACAAGGCCGCAAAGCTGCTGGGTCTCCCTCAGCCGGGCGGACCATCTGTCGAACGCGAGGCGGCGTCTGCCGATGCTGCGCGCTTCCCGTTTCCGCGTCCGATGCTGGACCGCGAAGGGTGCGACATGTCGTTTTCCGGACTGAAGACTGCTCTTCTTAGGGCAAGAGATACTGTTGTCGCTCAGAAAGGCGGCCTGACCGTACAGGATCGTGCCGATCTTTGTTCTGGTTTTCAGGCGGCCATAACTGACGTACTGACAGAGAAATCGCGTCGCGCACTTCGGCTCTATCTGGCCGAATGTCCATCGGAACGCAGCTTCGCTGTCGCGGGCGGCGTGGCGGCAAACAGCGTGATCAGATCCCGGCTTATGGCGATGGCGAATGAATTGGGCGTGCGTTTCGTTGCCCCTCCGCTGGCACTGTGTACGGACAACGCCGCGATGATCGCTTGGGCGGGTATCGAGCAATTCCAGGCCGGCCGGATCGATGGGCTGGACCTTTCGGCACGCCCGCGTTGGCCGCTTGACCAGACAGCGCCCGCCATGCTCGGCTCTGGGAAGAAGGGGGCCAAGGCATGAGAATTGCTGTTCTGGGGGCTGGTGCATTTGGCACGGCGCTTGCGGTTGCATTGGCTCGCAACGGAGCATCGGTGCTTTTGTGGGGCCGTGACCGCGATACGATGGCGGAAATTCAAGTTACCAGACGTCATGATCGCAGACTTCCGGGCGTAGACCTGCCAGATGGCCTGATTGTCACCGCGAATCTGGGTGAAATTGCCGAATTTGGCTGCGTACTGCTGGCAATACCGATGCAGCGGCTTGATCAGTTTGTGCAGGAGCATCGAGAGTTTCTACGGGGAAAGCTGCTTGTGTCGTGCGCGAAAGGCATTGATCTGAGCACCAGACAGGGTGCTGTCGCAATACTGAAGGGGTCGTTCCCGAATAGCAGCCCAGCCGTGCTGACTGGACCCAGTTTTGCCGCAGACATTGCAGCAGGCCTGCCGACCGCCCTCACGCTTGCATGTGTGGATGACGACTTGGGTGAGCGTTTGCAGGACGCTCTTTCGACACCGGTACTGCGTCTGTATCGTACAACAGACGTAACAGGCGCCGAATTGGGTGGCGCATTGAAGAACGTCGTTGCCATCGCCGCTGGTGTGGTCATCGGTGCGGGTCTTGGCGACAGTGCCCGTGCAGCACTATTGACCCGAGGCTTTGCCGAGATGGGCAGACTCGCGTCTGCCTTGGGTGGGAAGGTCGAAACGCTCGGCGGTCTTTCTGGGTTGGGTGATCTCGTTTTAACCTGCACATCCGATCAGTCTAGGAATTTTCGCTTTGGTCGCGCACTGGGCTCGGGCGAAGTGTTTGATCCTAAGATTACGGTCGAGGGCGCTCAGACCGCGAAGGCCGTAAGTCTGCTCGCGGCGACGCTTGGTCTGGATATGCCTATATCCTCCATGGTCGCTGCCTTGGTTGATGGGAAAATTGCTGTTTCGGAAGCTGTTGTCGCACTTATGGCGCGACCGTTGAGAAAGGAATGAACGATGAGATTTGCTGTAGTTTGCAAGGACAAGGCCGGACATCTCGACACGCGAATTGCCAACCGCGCAGCGCATCTAGCCTACATAGAGGCGACCGGGGTCGTCGAGATGGCGGGACCATTCCTTCAAGACGGGCAGATGTGCGGTTCACTGGTCATTCTTGGGTGCGAGAATCTGGAAGCCGCAAATGCCTGGGTTGCTGGTGACCCCTATGGAAAGGCCGGGCTCTTTGAAAGCGTGACCGTACAGGAATGGAAGAAGGTGATCGGCTGATGGCTTACTGGTTGTTCAAATCCGAGCCGGACACTTGGAGCTGGGACCAGCAGGTCGCCAAGGGACGAGTCGGTGAAGAATGGCACGGCGTCCGTAACTACCAGGCCCGTAACAATATGCGCGCGATGAAGATCGGTGATTTGGGATTTTACTACCACTCCAATGTCGGAAAGGAGATCGTCGGCATTGTTGAGGTCTGTGCACTCTCTCATCCAGACAGCACGACAGATGATCCACGTTGGGACTGTGTGGACATTCGCGCTGTCAAACCGTTGATCCGGCCCGTAACACTAGAGGATTGCAAGGCGCACCCAGATTTGGGAACCATGGTCCTTGTGAACAATTCCCGCCTCTCGGTTCAGCCGGTGACTGAGGCGGAATGGCAGACGATCTGCGCCCTCGGCGGTGTTTGACCGCACTCGCGTCGATGAGTTTGGGATCAGGGTCCCGACCACCGGTCGAGACCCCCTGTCCACCCCCGGCGCACCCCTGCACCACAAGTGAAATAGTTGGTCGCGACCATACTGGTCTATGGCGCTATTCTAGCGCGTATTGTGCAAGTGCAGCAATTGCAAACTAGTTAGGATTCAATTCCACGGATTAGGATGGCATTTACCATGTAAAAGTTTGGCAGGGCGCCGAACTTTTGGCGCCCCGTCTCTCTGGTTATTTGTAGGCAGATTCTTTGCCGAAGTGCTTGGTAAGCATGTAGTAGACGACCGCGCGGTACTTGTTGCGCTCTGACTTGCCGTAAGTTTCGATCACAGCATTGATAGCTGCCATCAACTCTGGTCCGTCTTTCAGCCCAAGCTTCTTGATCAAGAAGTTGGTCTTCACTGTCTCAAGTTCGGTTTGCTGACTGGCGGCCACCGTTTCTGCATCCGAATTGTAGATCGCCGGACCACAACCGATGGTGACCTTGGTCAGAAGGTCCATGTCTGGCGTCATCTTGCATTTGTTTTTCAGATCGTCGGCATACTTCGCGATCAGTTCGTCACGTTTGCCCATTTTATACTCCCACCTCCCGTAGAGGTTTCTATCGCTCACAAAGGCGTCCCTGCGCCCCCGCGCGAAGTTAAAGACCTGTTCGCGAAAAAGGCAAAGCTTTTCCGGTGCGACCAATCGTGGCGGAGGGTGGGAAAATTCTGCATTTTTTCGCATTGAATGCGGAAAACGGTCTAGGACGGCAGGCGGATCAGATATTGATTGGCAATGACTTTCAGTCGCGCAGACTGGCCTAGATCGGCGATGAGCTTTTCGACCGCAGTCCTGACTGGAGCGCCAATCGCTGACTGCCAATTATAGTCATCGCCGGAAATGATCCCGCCCGCCTTGACCTTGCGCCGTGCAAGCGCGAGGTCTTCTCCCACAAAAGGGTCATTGTGGTTGCCGTCGATATAAACCCAATCGAAATAGCCATCGGGGAACTTGTCCAACGCTTCGCCGGACATGGCGCGATGAACCCTAACGGCAGGAACATCCGCAAAAGACGTGACAACCTCGTGGTACATTTCGTCCATACGGGTTTCGTTCTTCTTGCGCCCGAAGCCCGTATTGGCAAACTCAGGCTGATAGAGCCAGGGGTCGATAAGATGCAACTCGCGCGGTTGGGTTATCGTCAGGATCTTCTGACTGAACTTGCCCTCCCAAACTCCGATCTCGGCTGCGATAGCACCTTTCGGCATATGCGAAAGCAGGCGCGCGCGCACCTTCTCTCTCTTTGATTCTTCGCCTTCGGTCATCATCCGGCCCGATTTCAGGAAGGAAAGAGAAAGGCCCGGAAAACCGGGCCTTTGTTCTTGTTCAGTAGCGATAATGGTCGGACTTATAAGGACCTTCCACCGTTACACCGATGTAGTCGGCCTGATCTTTTCTGAGCTGCGTAAGTTTGACGCCGATCTTGGCCAGGTGCAGACGAGCAACCTTTTCGTCGAGATGCTTCGGCAGGATATATACTCCAGGCATATATTCCTTGCCTTTGGTCCAAAGCTCGATCTGAGCCAGAACCTGGTTGGTGAACGATGCAGACATAACGAACGACGGGTGCCCGGTTGCATTGCCAAGGTTAAGCAGGCGACCTTCCGACAAAAGGATGATCTTGTTGCCCGAAGGCATTTCGATCATGTCCACCTGATCCTTGATGTTGGTCCATTTGTGATTGCGCAGCGAAGCGATCTGAATCTCATTGTCGAAGTGGCCGATGTTACCGACGATCGCCATGTTCTTCATTTCGCGCATATGCTCAATGCGGATGACGTCCTTGTTGCCGGTTGTCGTGATGAAGATATCGGCATCGTGGACCACGTCTTCCAGCACCACGACTTCGTAGCCGTCCATCGCAGCTTGAAGCGCGCAGATCGGATCAACTTCAGTCACCTTAACGCGTGCGCCCGCGCCCCGAAGCGATGCCGCAGATCCCTTGCCCACGTCGCCGTAACCGCACACGACTGCAACCTTGCCAGCCATCATCGTATCGGTTGCACGGCGAATGCCGTCCACCAGAGATTCTTTGCAGCCATACTTGTTGTCAAATTTCGACTTGGTAACAGAGTCGTTCACGTTGATTGCAGGGAAGGGAAGCAGGCCCTTCTTGTGCAGATCATAGAGTCGGTGCACGCCGGTCGTCGTTTCTTCGGAGACGCCCTTGATGGCGTCGCGCTGTTTGGTGAACCAACCGGGGCTCTCTTTCAGGCGCTTCTTGATTTGATTGAACAGGCACACTTCCTCGTCCGAGGTAGGTACGTCGATCAGTCCCTTCTCTCCCGCTTCGACGCGGGCGCCGAGTAAGATGTAGAGCGTCGCGTCCCCTCCGTCGTCGAGGATCATGTTGCAGGTGCCTTCAGCAAACTGGAAGATCTTGTCGGTGTAGGTCCAGTATTCCTCCAGCGTTTCGCCTTTGATCGCGAAAACAGGAATGTCCGCGGCGGCAATTGCCGCCGCAGCGTGATCCTGGGTCGAGAAGATGTTGCACGAAGCCCAACGCACGTCTGCGCCAAGTGCCTTGAGCGTCTCGATCAGCACGGCAGTCTGGATCGTCATGTGAAGCGATCCCGCGATGCGGGCGCCTTTCAGCGGCTGTGACTTGCCGAACTCTTCCCGAAGGGCCATCAGGCCTGGCATTTCGGTTTCAGCAATGTCGAGTTCCTTGCGACCAAACTCTGCCAACGAGAGGTCTTTGACGATGTAATCCTTGGCCATCAGCCGCGCTCCTGAAAAATGGTTTGCGGTCAGATAGCATTCATGTGCCTTGCAGGCAATCGAGGTGCGGCTATGTCGCCAACGCTGCGCTGGTCCGATCATATTGTTACAATATTCAAACAGAGCCGCAACAATAGGCCTTCTCTTTCATGATGCCGGAAGTTCAATTTGAACAGCGTCTAACTCTGTGGCTCTCGGCCTTTGACTTTCGATCCGAGATTGTGAGATTTGGCCGGACGGATTCTGGAGACGCTTGGCACGATCACTGCATCCAAGCAAAGTCGGGAGATCAAGCAGCATGGTGAGGAAGCCAAGGGCCTGGCAACGAATGCTGTCAGGACGCCGTCTTGACCTTCTGGACCCGACGCCAGTCGATATCGAGATCGAGGACATCGCACATGGACTTGCTTTCGTGGCGCGCTGGAACGGCCAAACCTATGGCGACTGGCCGTATTCAGTGGCCGAGCATTCAATTCTGGTCGAAGCCATTTTCTCGCGGCTCAATCCTGGAATTTCGTCCAAATGGCTGCTTGCTGCCTTGCTGCACGATGCGCCGGAGTATGTGATTGGAGATATGATCAGCCCAGTCAAGGCTGCGGTCGGTGCGGGCTATGGCGAGTTGGATGAAAGATTGACCGCCGCAATCCATATACGCTTTGGGTTGCCGGCTGCACTGCCACAAGCCATCAAGCGAGAGATCAAGCGGGCAGACAGGATTTCGGCGTGGCTGGAGGCTTGTCAGATCGCGGGATTTTCTCAACCAGAGGCCAATCGATATTTCGATGGGCCGCCCAACTGCGATTTGTCTGGGCTGGAAATCAAACTGCGCGCACCGGTTGAAGTGCGCGCAGACTATGTTTCACGGCATAAGGCACTGCTGGACGAAATCATTTCTTAAAGATGAACCCCAACGAACGACAGCCATCCATGACGGCGGCGCAGATCGGCGCGGGCGTCAGTGTGCTTTGTTTCGTTGCCCGCAAAGTTATCTGGGCGGTTTGGTAGCGGATACTGCAGGGTGGCAACCAGCAGCGAGTCGGCGATGATGTTGAACATTTTTCTCTCCATTCGGCGTCTTGATGATTGAGAGTTACGCCTTTGGCAGCGATGATACGAATCATAAAACTTTCAGACATGTTAGGAAAACTAACAGTTGAACACCTTAGATTGGCTTCGACTTCCATCGCTGTCTGCTTTGCGAGCCCTGGAGGCCACTGTGCGGATTGGCAGTTTTTCGGGTGCTGCCAGGGCGCTAAACGTCACGCATGCAGCCGTTGCCCAGCAGGTTAGAAATCTTGAGGAACAGTTGGGATTCGCTCTGGTTCACCGTGACGGTCGGCAGCTGGGCTTCACCGATGAGGGCAGAAAACTGGCAGAAGCTGCAAACGAGGGATTCGGTACGATTCAGGCGGCGCTGACGGATATAGACAAGTCACGCGATACCAAGGCGCTGTCAGTGACCATGTCCCCCATTTTTGCTGAGAAATGGCTGGTTCCCCGGCTCAAGAGTTTTTGGAAGCGCTTTCCTGATATTACAGTTTCGCTGCGCCCTACCCACAGAGTTCTCGACTTGCGGCGCGAAGGCATCGATCTCGGTATTCGCTACGGTCGCGGCAATTGGCCGGGAATCGAGGCGACCTATTTGACATCCGCTCGATTTTTGATTGTGGCGGCGCCAGAATTGCTTTCATCACACAGGCCCATTGATCACGAAAAAATCGGTAACTTGCCTTGGGTTATAG
>JBATMT010000169.1:0-3567 GCA_049289975.1 Paracoccaceae bacterium
GCCATCATCGCCACCGACATTGCCGAAGTTATCGGCACCGCAATCGGCCTCAACCTCCTGTTCGGCATTCCACTCGAACTTGGCGTCCTGATCACCGCGCTGGACGTGTTCCTGATCCTGTGGCTGCAAAAGAAGGGCTTCCGCTGGCTCGAAGCCTTCATCATCACGCTTCTGGGCGTGATCGCCGTCTGCTTCGGCATCCAGATCGCGCTGGCCGACCCCGACTGGGGCGGCGTCATTCGCGGCTTTGCCCCGACTGTCGAGATCGTCAAGAACCCCGAGATGCTCTACCTCGCACTCGGCATCCTTGGCGCCACGGTCATGCCACACAACCTCTACCTGCACTCGGCCATCGTACAGACCCGCGACTATGGCGACACGCTTCCCGAAAAGCGCGAAGCCCTGCGCTTTGCCACCTACGATTCCACCATCGCACTGATGTTCGCGCTGCTTATAAACGCCTCGATCCTCATTCTCGCCGCAGCCAGTTTCCACGCCACAGGCCGGACCGAGATCGCCGAACTTGGCGAGGCCCACCAGCTTCTCGGCCCGCTCCTTGGCCTCGGCGTTGCTCCGGCTCTCTTTGCCATCGCGCTTCTTTGCTGCGGTCTGAACTCGACCGTGACCGCCACACTTGCAGGGCAAGCGGTGATGGAAGGTTTTCTCGAAATGCGCCTGCCGCCGTGGCTGCGCCGCTTGGTCACCCGCGCGATCGCCATTATCCCGGCAGCCGCAGTGACGGTTATCTACGGCAGTTCCGGCACCGGCCAGCTTCTGATCCTGACGCAGGTCGTCTTGTCGCTGCAACTCTCGTTCGCCGTCGTACCGCTCGTGATGTTCACCGCTGACAAGCGCAAGATGGGTGCTCTTGTCGCGCCCCTTTGGCTCGCACTCTTCGCCGTCCTCATCGCGGTAGTGATCGTCGGCCTCAATCTCAAGCTCCTTTGGGACTTCACCCACGGCGGCTTCTGAACATCAACGCCGAAGTGGCTCTCGCTGGCCCACGCGGAGCAATCCTTCCTCAAATGGTCGGATTTGCACTGGCCCTTCGCTGGCCAAGGCCCGATAAAGGCACCCAACAGGGAGCTTGACCATGTACGTTCTTCACACCCGTGACGACTCTGCGGCGCTGGCCGTCCGCCTCGTGCTTGAGGAGCTTGGCCAGCCCTACGAAACCCGTCCGGTCAGCAAGGAGGCTGGCGACCCGGACAGCCCCGCCTACCGCGCCCTGCAACCGCTGGGTCTCGTGCCTGCGCTTGAAACGCCCGACGGCCCGATGTTCGAAACCGCCGCCATCCTTCTGTGGCTCGCCGACCGCCACAAGGCACTTGCGCCCGCGCCCGATGCCGCCGACCGCGGCCAGTTCCTGAAATGGTTCTTCTTCACCGTCTCGCACGTTCATCCGATCGTGCTTCAGATGTTCTACGCCGACCGCTACATGGGCGAGGGCAACTCCGAAGAGGCCTTCACCGCTCAGGCAGCAGCCCGCGTCCGCATTGCTTTCGGCCTTCTGAACGACGTTGCGGCAGGCGGCTCGCTACGCTGGCTCTCGGCGAGCGAGCCCTCGATCCTCACCTACTACCTCGTTCTCCTGATCCGCTGGTTCAAGTCGTTCGACGAAGGCGACGTGCGCCACCTCGACTTCACCCGCTGGCCCGCACTCCAGTCCATCGCAGTCGCGATGGAGGAACGCCCCGCCGCGATCCGCTGTGCAAAAGCCGAAAACCTCGGCCCGACCTTCTTTTCCAATCCGGCTTTCTGACCGGCCCCCGCAGTCCCGCCGCCCCGGCCAGGGCGGCCACCCGAAAGGCAGCCAATGTTTCTTTCCGTATTCGACAGGTTCAAGGTCGGCGTCGGCCCCTCCTCATCGCACACGATGGGTCCGATGGTGGCGGGCGCGCGGTTTCTCGACCTCCTGCGCAACTCGCCCTTCCACCCCAAGGGCCTTAAGGCATCGCTGCACGGCTCGCTCGCCTTCACCGGCAAGGGCCATGCCACCGACCGCGCCACCATCCTCGGGCTCGCGGGCTTCCTGCCCGAGAGCTATGACAATACCAAGGCCGAGGCGACGCTTGCCGCCATCGCCGAAACCGGCACCGTCACGCCGCCCGGCCTGCCCACGTTGAACTTCGCCCCCGATAAGGATCTGGTGTTCGACTACGGCCACCCGCTGCCCGGCCACGCCAATGGCATGATCCTGATGGCCACCGATGCGCAGGGCGACGTGATCTTGCAAGAGACCTACTATTCCATCGGTGGGGGCTTTGTCCTGACCGAGGCCGAGCAGCTGGCCGGCGACGCCGCCAAGCCCAAGGCCAACGTCCCCTTCCCGTTCGACACTGCCGCACAGATGCTCGAAATGGCAAAAGCCTCGGGCAAAAGCATTGCCGAAATGAAGCGCGCCAATGAACTGTCCTTCCGCTCGAAGACCGACCTCGACAGCGGCATCGCCCGCATCTGGCAGGTGATGAACGACTGTATCGACCGGGGCCTGGTCACCGACGGTATCTTGCCCGGCGGCCTCAAGGTGCGCCGTCGCGCAAAGGCGATCCGCGAGGCGCTGCTGGCCGAACGCGGCATGAACCTGACCGCGCCGCACACGATCAACGACTGGATGTCGACCTACGCAATGGCGGTCAACGAGGAAAACGCCGCCGGTGGTCAGGTCGTCACCGCCCCCACCAACGGCGCAGCTGGCGTGCTGCCCGCCGTGATCCGCTACTGGCTCGACCATGTGCCGGGCGCCTCGCAATCGAAGATCGGCGACTTCCTCCTCACCGCCGCCGCCATCGGTGGCCTGTGCAAGCACAATGCCTCGATCTCGGGCGCTGAATGTGGCTGTCAGGCCGAGGTAGGCTCCGCCGCCGCAATGGCAGCCGCCGGTCTCGCAGCCGTTCTGGGCGGCACCCCGGAACAAGTCGAAAACGCCGCCGAAATTGCGCTTGAACACCACCTCGGCATGACCTGCGACCCGGTCAAGGGCCTCGTTCAGGTCCCCTGCATCGAGCGTAACGGCCTTGGTGCCATCAAGGCAGTTTCTGCCGCCTCACTCGCCATGCGCGGCGACGGCCAGCACCTCGTCCCCCTCGACGCCGCCATCGAGACCATGCGCCAGACCGGCAAGGACATGCACGAAAAATACAAGGAAACCTCGCTCGGCGGTCTGGCGGTCAACGTCCCGAACTGCTGACCCCGCCTCATTTTCTGCTCGGAAATATCCCCACTGGAGGCCCTGCCCAACCGCAGGTGCCTCCGGTCAGGACTTCAGGTCCGACACACCCCGCCACAGCACCGCTCCCATCACCAGTGCGCCGCCCACCAGCGTCAGCACCGGTGGAACCTCGCCCAGAACCACCCAAGCGAGTCCCACGGCAAAAGGTACTTCCAGCCCGCCGTAAAGGCCCGCCTCTGCCGCCGGTATCCGCCGCGCCCCCTCGGTGAAAAGAACCACCGCCAGCGCAAATGACAGCCCAAACGCTGCAAGCCAGCCCGCATCGTTCCCACTCACTGAAAGCGAAGCGCCCATCGCTAGCCCCAATCCCGCCACCGGCACCGATGACAGGGCAG
>JBATMT010000170.1:0-6487 GCA_049289975.1 Paracoccaceae bacterium
CGACATTGATGCACCGCCGATGAAAACGGCAGCGATGACGTCCAGTTCGAAGCCAACTCCGGCTTTCGGCGTCGATGAGTTTAGGCGTGCCGCAACGATCATTCCTGCCAGAGCCGCAAGGACGCTCATGTTGACGAAAGTCAAGAAAACGAGCCGTTCCGTCTTTATGCCTGAAAGCTTCGCGGCCTTTTCGTTCCCACCAAGTGCATAGATTCGCCGTCCAGTAGTCATGTTTTCAGTAAAGAACGCATATAGGACCGTCAGCGCAGCCAAGACGACCAGCACATTAGGCAAGCCGCGAAAACTGGCGAGTTTATAGCCAACGAAGATCAGAGCCGCCGAAACTACCACGCTACGGATTATAAAAAGCAAGGCAGGCTCGGGCTCCATACCAAACTCTGCATCCCGCGTTCTCGCTTTCCACCCCATGACGACAATCGCTAGTGCCGACAGGCAAGCAAGCACCAATGCCGTCAAATTTGGCTTCGTGACGCCAAATAAGTCTGGAATGAAGCCTGTTGAGAGGGCTTGGAACGCTTTTGGGAACGGGCCGATATTCTGGCCGTTCAGTAGCCAAAGCGTCAAACCTCGAAAAACCAGCATTCCTGCCAATGTCACAATAAAGGAAGGGATGCGCCAATACGCAACCCAATAACCTTGGGCTGCACCAATGATCAAACCGACACCCAGACACGCAGGAATGACCGCCCAAACAGGCCAGTGCAATTGCACAGTCAATACTGCAGCAACTGCACCCACAAAGCCGACTACCGATCCGACCGAAAGGTCAATATGACCTGCGACAATCACCAAAAGCATGCCTAGCGCCATGATGATGACGTAGGAGTTTTGAAGAAAAAGGTTGGTAATGTTCTGTGCAGAGAGGAAATCGACACCCTCAAAGTGTCGAACAATAGCCAGAAAGAACAGGACGATTGCTACAAGCGCCATCAGCATCCCGTTTTCACGGAGGTGACCGCCGAGATGGGTGCTTATAGTTTTGTTATCATTGCTCATGCCGCTTTTCCTTCACTCTGCAAGATGAGCGCCATTATGCGCTCCTGACTGGCCTCGGCTCGCGACAACTCGCCCACAATCCTTCCCTCATTCATTACGTAGATCCTGTCGCACATTCCCAGTAGTTCCGGCATCTCGGAACTGATCATCACAACGCCCCGTCCCTGAGCCGCCAACTCATTCATGATCCCGTAGATTTCGAACTTTGCACCCACGTCTATTCCACGAGTAGGCTCGTCCAGGATCAAAACCTGCGGATCTGCGAACAGCCATTTAGACAGCACGACTTTTTGCTGATTGCCTCCAGACAGATTCACAACTTTTTGCATTACGCTGGGGGTCCGAATGTTCATCGCCCGCCGGTATTCTTCCGCTACCTTCTTCTCGCGCCTATGACTTAGCACACCGCGGCGTGAAACGCCTGGCAGATTGGCAAGCGTGACATTCCGCACAATTGGCTCTTCCAAAACTAATCCCAATACCTTCCGATCTTCAGTTACATACGTCAGCCCACTTTCAATCGCCTTCGCAACTGTAGAAGTGTCGGCTGGGCTTCCATCTATGGTCACGCTGCCGCTAGTATCACGCCCAAAAGACTGACCAAACAGACTCATGGCCAACTCGGTGCGTCCGGCCCCCATCAAGCCGGCGATCCCAACGATCTCGCCTCGTTTCACGTGGAAATTGGCGTCACGGATAACTTGCCGACCCTGTTGCTCTGGATGCCAGACATTCCACTTCGATACTTCCATCAGCGTTTTACCGATGTTTGGCACACGCTCAGGATAGCGGTTAGCCATGTCGCGGCCCACCATGTCTCTTATGATACGCGCCTCAGAGATGTCGGACTTGTTCAGCGTCGAAACTGTAGCGCCGTCGCGAATGATTGTGATCCGGTCAGCAACGGTCGAAATTTCGTTAAGTTTGTGACTTATGATGATCTGCGTCACGCCCTGCGCCTTCAATTCCAGCATCAAGCCAAGTAGCTTCTGACTGTCGTTCTCCTGAAGCGCTGCGGTAGGTTCATCGAGAATTAGTAGACGCACGTCTTTTGCGAGAGCCTTGGCAATCTCGATCAGTTGCTGCTTGCCGACGCCAAGCTTTTCGACCTTAGTGGTTGGCGCTTCATTCAAACCAACCTTCTTCAAAAGCTCGCCGGTTTTCTGAAAGGCTTTTGCCCAATTGATTACGCCATTCTTGGCTACTTCATTGCCCAGAAAAAGGTTCTCTGCGATCGAGAGCAAAGGCACCAACGCAAGTTCTTGGTGAATAATGATAATTCCGTGATCTTCACTGTCACGAATGTTCCTGCAGATCAGAGGCACACCATCATAGATGATTTCTCCATCGTATGATCCGTGTGGATATACACCGGAAAGCACCTTCATCAACGTCGATTTGCCGGCACCATTTTCCCCGCATATCGCGTGAATTTCGCCGCGCTCGACGCTAAGATCCACGTGATCCAACGCTCGCACACCGGGAAAGATCTTGCTGATCCCCCGCATCTCCAACAAGGCCGCCATACCACTCTCCTAAGTGTCCCGTGCCCGCTTCAGGAAGCTAGGGCGGGCACGGTTGAAGTCCAGCTTATTTCAGCTGATCTGCGGTATAGTAGCCAGATCCAACCAGGACTGCCTCGTAGTTCGATGCGTTGACAGGCTGGGATTCGAGCAAGTAAGAGGGAACGACTTTTACGCCGTTGTTGTATGTCTTGGTGTCGTTGATTTCAGGCTCGCCGCCAGCAAGAACTGCGTCCACAATCTTCACAGTGACTTTTGCCAATTCGCGAGTGTCCTTGAAGATTGAGGAATACTGCTCACCAGCGATGATGGACTTGATGGAGGGAACTTCACAGTCCTGACCTGTGACGACTGGCATCTTCAGATCGCCAGAGCCGTAGCCAACACCTTTGAGTGAGGAAAGGATACCGATCGAAAGGCCGTCGTAGGGTGACAAGGCGCCATGAAGCTGCTTGTCGCCATAATTTGAGGAAAGAAGATTGTCCATACGAGCTTGCGCAACCGCGCCATCCCAACGAAGTGTCCCAACTACGTCCATGCCCATTTGTCCCGAAGGAATGGCTATTTCACCTGAATCGATCATCGGTTGAAGCACCGACATTGCACCATCATAGAAGAAGAACGCGTTGTTGTCGTCCGGCGAACCTCCAAATAGCTCTACGTTCCACGGCTTTGCGTCAGCAAAGCGCTCTTTCAGACCTTCAACAAGCGATGTTGCCTGTTGCACTCCGACTTTGAAGTTGTCGAACGTCGCATAATAATCAACCGAGCCGCTCTCACGGATCAAGCGATCGTACGCGATAACTTTGATGCCAGCCGCAGCGGCATTGTCGAGCGCGTTTGACAGAGTAGTGCCATCGATAGCAGCAATCACCAGCGCCTTCACGCCTTTGGTGATCATGTTTTCAATCTGCGCCAGCTGGTTCGGGATATCATCTTCTGCGTACTGCAAATCCGTTCCGTAGCCTGCAGCTGTAAACTGCTCAACCATGGACTTCCCATCTGATATCCACCGCGCCGAAGACTGCGTCGGCATGGCAATACCAATTGTACCCTTGTCTTGCGCGAGAGCCGGCAGACCGATCACTGATGTGGCCGCAGCGGCACCACCAAGCGCCAGAAGCGCCCTTCTCGAAACTTGCATTTTGTTTCCTCCCTAACCGCCCTTCAGGCGGCGAAAAACCCACGGCTGAAGAGACGGAGGTCCACAAAGCCGTGGAAATACTATTGTAGCGCTTAAATATATCGGTCAAATGGTGATATGTAATACAAACATCGCAGCATTGGTATGATTCAGCCTCCAAACACTGACCACCTTTTCAAACGTGGGCTTAAGATCAGCCACATTAGGCTGCTATCGGCCTTGGCGGATACCGGGCAAATATCGAAAGCAGCCAATCGAATTGGAGTGACTCAGCCCGCAGCATCTCGCCTACTCGCAGAAATCGAGCGAATTGTTGGCCAACCTGTGCATCGCCGCACTGGTCGCGGCATGGCTCTGACGGTAGTGGGCAAGAGCCTCGCGACGCGTGCGCAGCGCATACAACTCGAACTGAGGGACGCGGCCCGTGAGTTAGTCGAGGTTGCTGCCGGTGTGGTGGGTCACATCCGCATTGGTTCAGTTACCGGTCCTGCCATTGATCGCGTATTGCCTGTTCTCCGCAATGCACGCCTGACAACCCCACAGATAACCGCTGAGGTCATCGTTGCCCCCTCCGACATCCTCTGCGAGCACCTGTTGGCAGGGCGCATCGACTTCGCAGTAGGAAGATTGCCCGAAGGGCCAGAGCGCACTCTTTTTTCACTGGCGCCTATAGCAACGGAACCAGTCGCGCTTGTCGTTCGCAAAGGCCATCCCTTGACGAACCTCTCCAACCCGCAGTTGGCAGATTTGTTGGCCTATGACTGGGTGATGCCACCACCTGACTCTATCTTGACGCGGGCTGTTCACGCTCGCCTTAGCGCCCATGGCATGCCTCGCCCTCCGCAGCGCCTCGCGACAGCTTCATTCCTTCTGATTTTCGCTCTGCTCCAGCAGTCGAACGCGATAGCGCCGTTGGCGCGCACCGTGGCGACTAGCTTTTCGGAAACCCCCGACGCACCCTACGTTGAGTTGGCAATTGACCTGGGTATAGAAGTTGAGACCTTTGGACTTGTGACCCTTGCGGGATCAATCCTCACACCCGTAGCATCGCGGATGGCCTCAGAGATTCGTACGATAGAGCCTCACTGAGGCAACAGGCCAATGCCCGATAACACCTGGCCATCACCGATGTTGACCCCGCCCACTATCGGATTTGACCAGCGTTCAGTCGTGTCGCTTTCCCATATACTGACCCTTCGAGGCTGATGTAATGAAGACAAAAACTGCAACACGTTTGTTCAAATCCGCGAATTCATTGTAACCGCTGTTCTGACCCCACCTTCCCGTTGAATCCGTAAGCTGCGATGCGCCTCTGTGTGGAGATTTGCACGGGAGGTGTCATTGGGAGTCCATCGGGAGCGCGGTATGGAGGCCGTTGGGTTTGTGGAGCTTCTGGCGGCTCCGGCGGCCAAGCGGCGGTGGTCTGACGAGGCGAAGGGCCGGATGGTGGCGGAGACGCTGGTGCCGGGCGTCACGGTGAACGAGGTGGCGCGTCGGCATGGGGTTAAGGCCAACCACCTATCGTCCTGGCGGACGCTGGCACGAAAGGGCAAGCTGGTGGTGCCCGAAGTCGCGGGGGCCGAGTTTGCAGCACCCGTTGCGTCGCCGATGGCGGTCGCGACAGCGACAGCGATGGCGTCGATTGATCTGATCATCGGGCCTGTGACGGTGCGCCTTGATGCTAGCACACCCGCCGCACGGGTCGCGGAACTGGCTGTGGCGCTGCGGGCCTGCGCATGATCTTTCCGTCGAACCGGGTGCGGATCATGGTGGCGACCAAGCCCATCGACTTCCGCAAGGGTCATGACAGCTTGGCCGCGATGGTGAAGAACGAGCTGCGCAAGGACCCGTTCACCGGGACGGTCTTCGTGTTCCGCGCGAAGAAAGTTGATCGGCTGAAGCTGCTTTACTGGGACGGCACCGGGCTGGTGATGGCCAACAAGAGGCTGGAAGAGCATACGTTTACCTGGCCCGCCGTGAAAGACGGCTTGATGCTGATGAACCACGCGCAGTTCGGGGCGCTGTTTGCAGGGCTCGATTGGCGACGGGTTCGGGCCATTGAGGCGAAGGCTCCCGAAGCCGTGGAATGACCGGTTCTGCTCTGCGGCAGGATGACTCATCGTGCTCTTTCCCGAAGCATATCCGATGGTGGTTTGGTAAAAACCGGCCATGCCGAAGACCTCTGATCTGCTTGAAGAAATTGCTGTGCTGAAGGCGTTACTGACCGCCGCAGATGCGCGCGAGCGGCGCAAGGACGAGCGGATCGAACGGCTGGAAAAGCTGGTGGCGGTCTTCAAGCTGGCGGCCTTTGGGCGTCGGTCGGAAAAGAGCGATCCGGACCAATTCGAACTGGCGTTGGAAGACCTCGAAACGGCGATGGCGGTGATCCATGCCGAAGAGGATGCCGAGGCCCGGGCCGCCAAGCGCCCTGCCAAACCGCGTGCTGCCAACCGTGGATCGCTGCCCAAGCACCTGCCGCGCACCGAGGAGGTCATCGAGCCGGACAGCCTGACCTGCGCCTGCGGTGGCTGCCTGCATTGCATCGGCGAGAATGTCTCGGAACGGCTCGACATCGTGCCCGCCCAGTTCCGCGTCATCGTCACCCGCCGTCCCAGATATGCCTGCCGCTCTTGCACCGATGGCGTGGTTCAGGCGGCGGCCCCTGCGCAGCTGATCCCGGGCGGCATGCCGACCGAGGCCACAGTCGCCCATGTGCTGGTCAGCAAGTATGCCGATCACCTGCCGCTTTACCGTCAGGCCCAGATCTACAGCCGCCAGGGCGTCGAACTCGACCGCTCCACCC
>JBATMT010000171.1:0-13043 GCA_049289975.1 Paracoccaceae bacterium
ACCTCGGCCAGCGCCTCAAGGCTGGTCGCCCCTGCGGCCGCGTTCTTGGCCACCTGCACGGGGTCGAAGCCCTGAGCGATGGCAGCGGCAGGAAGAGGCGGCGCGGCTTGGGTCTTTGCCGCTTTCGGCGCCTCCGCCGCCAGGTCATAGCGGTTGATGGGTGCATCGCCGACAGGCTCGTCCGCCCCAAGCTCCAGCTGCCACTCAAGGAGTGCGCGGGCGGCGTGAAAATCCAGAATCTCGGGGCCAGACATCATCTGGACAACCTAAGCCTCGCGACCAGTGAGGTAAAGCCGCGCATCCTTGTTGCTCCGTGCCCGCGCATTTGCCATAAGCACCGCGAAACGGACCGGAGAGCTGCCCATGACCTTCCGCGCGCGTCACCTTCTTGGCATCGAACATCTGGCGCCGGAGGAGATTCGCACCGTTCTCGATCTGGCCGAGAAATACGTGGATCTGAACCGTCGCACCGTGAAGCAGGGCGACGCGTTACAGGGCCTCACGCAGATCAACATGTTCTTCGAAAACTCGACCCGTACGCAGGCGTCCTTCGAACTGGCGGGCAAGCGGCTCGGGGCTGATGTGATGAACATGTCGGTCGCCCATTCCAGCGTGAAGAAGGGCGAAACGCTGATCGACACGGCGCTGACGCTGAACGCCATGCATCCCGATCTGCTGGTCGTACGCCACCCGTCCTCGGGCGCGGTCAACCTGCTGGCGTCGAAGGTGAACTGCGCCGTCCTCAACGCCGGTGACGGCCGTCACGAACACCCGACGCAGGCGCTGCTCGATGCGCTGACGATCCGCCGTGCCAAAGGCCGCATCCAACGTCTGACCGTGGCGATTTGTGGCGATATCGCCCACAGCCGCGTAGCCCGGTCGAACCTGATCCTGCTCGGCAAGATGGAAAATCGCGTGCGCCTGATCGCGCCGCCGACGCTGATGCCCTCCGGTGTCGCCGAATTCGGCTGCGAGCTCTACGACGACATGCGGGAAGGCCTGAAAGGCGCCGACGTGGTGATGATGCTGCGCCTTCAGCGCGAGCGGATGGACGGCGGCTTCATCCCGTCCGAGAGGGAATACTACCACCGCTATGGGCTGGATGGCGAAAAGCTCGGCTTCGCAAAGGAAGATGCCATCGTCATGCACCCCGGTCCGATGAACCGTGGCGTCGAGATCGACGGTGATCTGGCCGACGACATTAACCGATCAGTCATTCAGGATCAGGTCGAGATGGGCGTCGCCGTGCGTATGGCCTGCATGGATCTTCTGGCCCGTAACCTCCGGGCCGAAAGGGGACGACAGGCGGTGGGGGTGATGGTGTGAACGGCATGTCATCGCCAGACAAGACGACGAGGTGCCTGCCACGATTGGTCTTTTCCATTGCTCGCACGACATCGATCGAGGCACCGGATAGATGACATCATCTCTGAATGACTATCTCGATCCGGGTGAGCGGTTGCTGTGGTCGGGCGCGCCGGTGGCTGCGATAAAGCTCACTCCAAAGGACGCCCTCAGCAGCCTCTTCAGCCTGTTCTTGCTGGGTTTTGCGCTTTTCTGGATCGGCGGCGCTGGGATTGGCCTCTGGACGGGTCAATGGCGGGCGGAAACCGGCTTCCAGCGCTGGATGATGATCCTGTTCCCGTCCTTCGGTGTACCGTTCGTGCTGGTCGCCGCCTACCATGCCTTTGGTCGCGTCTATCTGGACGCCCGTCGCCGGGCACGGACCCGGCTTGGGCTGACAGATCGGCGGGCGCTGATCTGGGTCGATGGCCGCTCGCCCGTTCTTACGAGCTTCCCGCTGACTTCCGAGACCGTCGTCGAGTATTTCCCGGCGCAACACGCCAGAATTCATTTCGCCACCATGACGGAGAAGGACAGCGAAGGCTGGTCATCCTATCACCGAGCCGGGTTCGACTGGATCACCGAAGGTGAAAGCGTCTATCGGCTGATCCGCAAGATCCAGACGGGGGCCGCATGACACTCCACTTCGTCTGCGGCGCGCGTCCCCTTGGCCCCTGCACAGGCGCGCGGGCTTTCCGCGCCCGATTGACAGGCGACACATGAAGGGTGCGTTCGTGAGTGACCGGCCTTGGGAAACGCTTCTTCGGCCCGGAGAGCAGGTGCTGTGGGAGGGCAGGCCCCTTCCCGGCTTCCATCAGCCGGGCAAGTCCTTGCTCATGATGATCTTTGGCCTGCCGTTCCTTGTTATCGGAGTGGCGCTCTTCATCTTTGGCCTCCATCGGCTGACGCAAGCAGATACGGCATCAAACGCAGGGCTGGCTTTGTTCGTGACGGCATTCGCCTTGCCATTTGGTGCGCTTGGCGGGTTTCTGGTCTTTGGTCCGCTGATGTCTGCCCGTAATGCCGCCCGCCATGTCCGCTATGCGCTCAGCAATCGCGCGGCCTATGTCGAGCGTACCTCTCTGGGTCGAAAGTTCGAGGTCTATCCGATCCTGCCGTCGACCGCGCTCGAGATCGAGCAGGGCAAGACTGTCAGCAGCATCTGGGTTCATGCCCGGATGGAGCGTGACTCGGACGGTGACATGGGCACAGTGCGCGCAGGTTTTGAAAACATCGCCGACGGACAGTCGGTTTATCAGCTTATCCGACAGATACAGGCGGAGACCAAATGACGCTTCACTTCATCAATGCCCGTCTGATCGACCCCGAGGACCTTTCAGAAGACGAAGGCTCGCTGACCGTCGACAGTGGCCTGGTCGTGGCGGTGGGTGCTGGTTCAGCCCCCAAAGGTGCGACTGTCATCGACTGCGGGGGCAAGTGTCTGGCACCCGGAATTGTGGATATCGGCGTGAAGGTCGGCGAACCGGGCGAGCGACACAAGGAAAGCTTCCGGTCAGCAGCACTTGCGGCCGCGGCGGGGGGCGTGACCACCATCATCGCCCGCCCCGATACCCATCCCGCCATCGACACTCCCGAGACGCTCGAATTCGTCACCCGGCGCGCGGCAGAGGCCTCGCCGGTGCGGATACGGCACATGGCGGCGCTCACCAAAGGGCGGCTGGGCAAGGAGATGACCGAGATCGGCTTTCTGCTCGATGCCGGGGCGGTGGCCTTCACCGACTGCGATCATGTGGTGGCCGATACCAAGGTCCTGTCGCGCGCCCTGAGTTATGCGCGATCGCTTGGCGCGCTCGTGATCGGTCATCCGCAGGACCCTGGTCTGTCCTCCGGCGCTGCGGCGACTTCGGGCAAGTTCGCGTCATTGCGCGGCCTTCCGGGCGTCAGCCCGATGGCCGAGCGGATGGGGCTCGACCGTGATCTGTCGCTCGTCGAGATGACGGGCGTGCGTTATCATTTCGACCAGATCACCACCGCCCGCGCGTTGCCGCCGCTCGAGCGCGCCAAGCGCAACGGGCATGACGTGACAGCAGGGACCTCGATCCATCACCTGACGCTGAACGAGTTCGACGTTGGCGATTACCGGACCTTCTTCAAGGTCAAGCCGCCCCTGCGGTCGGAAACGGATCGTCTGGCGATGGTCGATGCTGTCGGCTCGGGGCTGATCGACATCATTTCGTCAATGCACACCCCGCAGGACGAAGAGTCGAAGCGCAAGCCTTTCGAGGAAGCGGCCTCGGGTGCTGTGGCACTTGAAACCTTCCTGCCCGCGGCCATGCGGCTTTACCATGCGGGACATCTGACCCTGCCGCAGCTTTTCCGGGCCATGTCGCTCAACCCCGCCAATCGGCTGGGGTTGCCACAGGGCCGCCTGAGTGTTGGCGCGCCCGCCGACCTGATCCTGTTCGATCCCGACGCGCCCTACGTGCTGGACCGCTTCACGCTGAACTCGAAGTCCAAGAACACGCCCTTTGACGGGCAGCGGATGGAAGGTAAGGTTCTGGCAACCTACGTGGGTGGTGTTCAGGTTTTCGGGACAGGAGTTTGACATGCCAGCAATCGAAACCGGCACCGGCTTGCTGCTTCTGACCGCCGTTCTGGGTTACCTCCTCGGCTCGATCCCGTTCGGGGTGCTGATGACGCGCCTGTTCGGTCTCGGCGATCTGCGGAAGATCGGGTCGGGCAACATCGGCGCAACGAATGTCTTGCGCACGGGGAACAAGGGCGCAGCCCTGGCGACGCTGCTTCTGGATGGCGGCAAGGGTGCCGCAGCCGTCCTGATCGCGCGATGCGTCGCCGGCGAAGACGCCGCGCAACTGGCGGGCCTCACGGCCTTTCTCGGGCATCTCTTTCCGGTCTGGCTGAAGTTCAAGGGTGGCAAGGGGGTCGCGACCTTCCTCGGCACACTTCTCGCGCTGGCCTGGCCGGTCGGCATCGCCGCCTGTCTCACCTGGCTCGCTACCGCCGTCATCAGCCGCATTTCCTCGCTCTCCGCTCTGGTCGCAGCGGCACTGGCTGCGGTCTGGGCCGGATTGCTGGGCTATCCGCAGGTGATATGGCTGACGGTGCTTCTGGCAACGCTGGTTTTCTGGAAACACCTGCCGAATATCGAGCGCCTGCGCGCCGGGACCGAGCCGAAGATCGGGGGGAAATGACTTTCAGGCCTCCGGCGGGGATCTTTGAAAGCAGAAAATGCTCTGCGCCATTTTCTGCTCGGAAGTATCCCGGGGTCCGGGGCAGCGCCCCGGCCTTGCCGGTAAAGCTGTGCGTCGACGTAGAGCCGGGTCAGATCGCCCGCCCATTCGCCCTTGTAACGATCAAGCCAGCGGTCGGCTTGCACCTTGCCCGAGCCAAGGCTGTCCATCAGCGGTGCAAGGTTCTTTTCCTCGCCATAGCCGCGCGCGGCAAGACCGGCGTGTGACAGGCCCACCGCAGCGCGTGCAAGGTCCATGAGCTTGACGCCTCCGGCTTCGCCCTGAAGAGCCGAGACGCCGGCAGCGACGCGCAAGCCTTCGCGTGTCTCGGCATCGAATCCCTTCACCAGGTCCCACGCCGCATCGAGGGCAGTCTGGTCGTACATCAACCCCACCCAGAATGCAGGCAGCGCCCCGATATGAGCGGCATCGCCCACATCCGCGCCGCGCATCTCGATGAATTTCTTGGCGCGCGCTTCCGGGAAAACCGTCGTCATATGGTCGGCCCAGTCCGAAAGCGTGGGTTTCTCGCCGGGCAGGGCCGGCAACTCGCCCTTAAGGAAATCGCGGAACGACTGGCCAAGCGCGTTGATATACTTCCCGTCGCGATAGACGAAATACATTGGCACATCGAGCACCCAGTCGACATAGCGCTGGAAGCCCATGCCATCCTCGAACGCCCACGGCAGCATGCCGGTGCGGGCCGCATCTAGGTTACGCCAGATATAGCTGCGCCAGCTTTTCATCCCGTTCAGCTTGCCTTCAAGGAAGGGCGACGAGGCAAAAAGCGCAGTAGCGACTGGCTGAAGTGCCAGCGCCACGCGCAGCTTCTTCACCATGTCGGCTTCCGAGCCATAGTCGAGATTTACCTGCACCGTGCAGGTCCGGTACATCATCTGCGTCCCATGGGTGCCGACGCGACCCATGTAATCGGTCATCAGCCGGTAGCGGCCCTTGGGCATCATCGGCATGTCTTCATGCCGCCAGATCGGGGCAGCGCCGACGCCGAAATGCGCGATCCCCATCGGTTCGGCAATTGCCCGCACTTCTTCCAGATGGTTGTCGAGTTCGGCTCGCACCTCGTTGACGGTGGCCAGCGGCGCGCCGGACAGCTCAAACTGACCGCCGGGCTCAAGGCTGACGTTGGCACCGTTGCGTGTCAGGCCGATGATGTGTTCTTGCTCCATGACCGGGGTCCAGCCGAAGCGGTCGCGCAGGCCCTCCAGCAGGGCGCGGATCGAGCGCGGGCCATCGTAGGGTACGGGGGCGAGCGTATCGGTCAGGTAGCCGAACTTTTCATGTTCGGTGCCAATGCGCCAATCGTCCTTGGGTTTGCAGCCACTTTCCATCATTTCGGCAAGCTGCTCGAACCGCTCGATCGGGCCGCCGCCGGACTGGGGAATCGACATGTAAGGCTCCGATCTTGGACGAATGTTCAGGGACGAAACTCGTGCCGCTCCGCGCGCGCCAAGTCAAGGCCGTGCGTGCAGACTCATATGTGCAGGCTTGCGCCAGACCACCTGCATGTCCACCCGCTTGGCCAAAGCCGACGTAATCGCCGCAAGATCGACACCCGGCAGCGCAGAGAACGCATCAAACAGCACCTCGGCGTTCTGCGCCGACACCGGGATAAGAAGCGCCTGCCCGTCCGCCTGCTTCAGTCGCCAGTGACGGCGTTCATAGATATCGACAAGCCTGATCTCAACCAGTTCGCGCACAGACACATAGCCGCCGAAAGTCGGGCCCAGATAGCCGATCTGGCCTTCGTCGATTTCCACCAGCCCCGGTGCGTCGCCCGCCCGCTGAAACTGCATTCGGCGCAAGGCAAGTGTGAGCCAGCCAAGTGCCAGCACCAGAACGGCAGTGCCGAGCGGGCCAAGGAAATAGCCACCCTGCCAAAGGAGCCTGATCCCGATCAGACCCAGCACACCCGCCGCCGCCGCCTCGCGCCACCGGGTCAGGAATGCTTGCGCCTGTGGGGTCAGAAAACTCATGCAGGAAACCTTACCGGTTTGGCAAACAGGAGAAAGCGCATTCGTCCGGCAGGTTCAAAGCCGATGGAGCGGTAGGCGCGTGCGGCCGGTTCGCTGAAGGCATAAAGGATGGCGCGACTGACGCCCTTTCCGCGTGCTTCCAGCAGATGCAGCGCCAGTGCAAGACGCGCATAACCCTTTCCGCGAAGGGAAGGCGGCGTATAGACGCCACCGACTTGCACGACATCGGGCAAGATGGCGTTGAAGCCAGTGGTTGCAACCGGAGAACCTGAAACCTCAAGCACCCTGTGGCTGTCGATTTGCAGATATGCGTCGATGTCTTGCGCGGCCGCTGCGGCAGCGGCGCCGGGGGCGGTGCCAAGCACTTCGACGTGATATTCGGAACGCCACTCGATCAGCAGGGGCCGGTCCTTCTGTGTCGGGCGAAGCAGTCTGGCATTGTCAGCAGGTGGCATGACGATCTGATCGAGATTGAGGGCAAAGCCCGGCTCGTTTGCATCCCGTGCGAACGGCGCGGACAGGCCGAGCCTTTCTATCAAGAGGGCAGCCTGTTCAGCCTCGGCACTGATACCTATCAGGCGCTCTCCGTCCAGAAGCTTTCTGGCACAGTTTGCCAGCACATCGGCGGCCTCGCCCAGAACCGGCAACAGGAAGCCCGCGCCGGACAGGCCGAGCGCGCCCACGATCATGCTCTGTTCAAACGCCAGCCAGAAGCGCATCTGCCGCGCGCCGTAAGTCCCCAAGCCGTCGTTGGTCAGGTTGCCAAGCGCAAACATTGCCACATCCGCATGACCGCGCAGGAAAGATTGCAGGGCCGGAACGTCAGCCTCGGTTGCGGGACGAACCATCATGTCCAGTCGCCCAGATGGGTTTGCCACAAGACCATAAGAGACAAGGCCGCAGTCTCGGCACGCAGGATGCGCGGGCCGAGTGAGACTGGTGTGACAAAGGGCAAGCCGCGCAGGTTCTCGCGCTCTTTGTCCGAGAAACCGCCCTCTGGCCCGATCAGCAGTGCATAGGCGCTCTTGGAAAGCCTGGCAAAATCGGCTGCCGTGCCCCTGACTCCCGAGCGGGCGCCACTTTCATCAGCCCAAAGGATGCGACGCGTGGGGTCCCATCCGGCTAGTAACTTGCCCAGCGGCACCATCGGCAGGACTTCCGGTATCACCGTCGTTTCGCACTGCTCTGCCGCTTCGCGCACATGGGCCTCGGCCTTGTCTTGCCGAATGCGCTCGGCATTGGTGAAGTCGGTCTGAATGGGCATGATCTTCGACACGCCGAGTTCGACAGATTTCTCGACAATGAAATCGGTCCGCGCCTTTTTGACCGGGGCAAACAGCAGCCAGAGGTCTGTGCCTGTTCCTTGCGGGCGGGTCTGATCTTCGCAGGTCAGGATGCCACCGCGTTTGCCAGCCGAGGTGACTTCGGCCAGCCATTCGCCATCGCTGCCATTGAAAACCAGTACCTTGGTTCCGACGCCTTCACGCATGACGCCGAAAAGGTAATGCGCCTGCGCCTCGGTCAGGGGCAGTGATTGCCCCTCGCCAAGTGGATGGTCTACACAGAGCCTGATCTTCGCCGTTCCCATGAGGCCGAACTTATGACCGAGACTCCGCGAATGCCAGAGGCCGAGAGGCGGAATGGCTCCGGCAATGTTGGCGGGGCAGCGCCTGCGGGACAAGTTGCCGATGCGGTACGGGGCAATTGGGTCGATCGGCTGGCCCCGGACGTCACGCGCCCCTACTTGCGGTTGTCGCGCGCCGACCGGCCTATCGGAACGTGGCTCTTGCTTCTGCCCTGCTGGTGGGGCGTGGCACTGGCAGCGGGGCGCGACGGGTGGCGGCTGGTTGATCTGTGGATCATCCTTGGCTGCGCGCTTGGGGCGTGGCTGATGCGCGGTGCGGGCTGCACCTGGAACGACATCACGGATCGGGAGTTCGATGCGGCCGTAGCGCGGACACGGTCGCGGCCGATCCCATCGGGGCAGGTGAGCGTGAAGCAGGCTCTGGTCTGGATGTTTGCGCAGATGTTTCTGGCCGCGCTGATCCTCTTCAGCTTCAACTGGACGACCATCGCCCTTGGCGTCTCGTCACTTGGGCTGGTGGCAATCTACCCATTTGCCAAGCGATTCACCTGGTGGCCGCAGTTGTTCCTTGGGCTGGCGTTCAACTGGGGCGCGCCGGTGGCGTTCACCGCCCATGCGGGCTGGCCGGATTGGCCGGTCTGGGTGCTGTATGCGTCCGGCATCGCTTGGACGCTGTTCTACGACACGATCTATGCGCACCAGGACAAGGAAGATGACGTACTGATCGGGGTCAAATCCACGGCACGGCTCTTTGGCGCAGCGACCGGCAAATGGCTGGCGCTGTTCCTGGTCCTGACGGTGCTTTTGATGACCGTGGCGATTCTCTTGGCGTTGCTTCCGACGGCAGGGATGCTGAAGCTTGCGGTTGCACTTGCAGCACCCTGGGCCGTCGGTTGGCACCTGCTTTGGCAGATTCGCTCGCTCGACATCGACGATTCCGGCCTTTGCCTCCGGCTTTTCCGTGCGAATCGCGATACGGGCCTTATCGCTGCGCTGTTTCTTGCCATCGCGGCCTTCCTCTGATTGATCCGCAGGGGCCGGGGCCGTAAGGAAGTCCGGTCCCACAACAAAGGCCCAGTCCTTTTGAAACTCGAACTGCCCGCGTCTTTCCCCCGCAAGGCTATCGTCCCCGCCGTGTTTGCCGCGACGGGCCTTTTGTGCTTGCTGCTCTCGATCTGGACGGCATCGGGAATCGAGCGGTTTTCCAAGCTCGGCGTACGGCGTGCCCTGATCGAGGCCGGGCACACCTGGGCCGGAGTCGAGGCGGACGGGCTGCAAGTCATCCTGACCGGGACCGCGCCCACCGAAGCCATGCGCTTCCGGGCGCTGGCGGTGGCGGGCAACGTAGTGGATGCCACGCGCCTTCGCGACGCGATGAGCGTGGCGGATGATGCCGGGATCGCAGCGCCAGACTTCTCGATCCAGATCTTGCGCAACGACGACGGTATCTCGCTTATCGGGCTGGCCCCGACCAGCATGGACCGCGACGCGCTGGTCAGCAGTCTCGACAAGCTGGCCGACAAGGATCAAGTCACCGACATGCTGGAAAGTGCCGATCATCCGGCACCGATAGGGTGGGAGGACGAGGTCAGCTATGCCCTGACGGCGCTGAAAACCCTTCCGCGCGCCAAGATTTCCGTCTCTGCCGGCAAACTCGAGATCACGGCAATCAGCGACAGCCCGGCGCAAAAAGCCCGGTTTGAAACCGAACTGCGCCGGAAGGCACCCAAAGGGGTTCAACTGGTTCTGGATATTTCCGCGCCCCACCCGGTGATAACGCCCTTTACCCTGCGCTTCCTGATGGACGATCAGGGCGCGAGGTTCGATGCATGCTCGGCCGACAGTGACGCGGCAAAACGCCGGATCATCGCTGCCGCGACAGATGTGGGCGCCGTCGGCCCTGACTGTACCGTGGGTCTTGGTGTGCCGACCCCGGTGTGGGCTGACGCGGTCGTGATGGCTTTGAAGGCGATGAAGACACTCGGCCACGGCTCGCTGACCTTCTCGGATGCAGATATCGCACTGGTCGCGGACGCGGACGTACCACAGGCGGACTTCGATCGGGTGGTGGGCGAACTGGAGTCCAATCTGCCCGAGGTCTTTTCGCTGCGGGCGATCCACACGCCAAAGTCCACCGGCACTCAGGAAACCGCAGTTGCAGAATTCACCGCGACGCTGACGCCAGATGGTCGGGTTGATCTCGCAGGGCGGCTAGCGGACGATCTTTCGCGGCAGGCCATCGAGAGCTTTGCCAAGTCGCGCTTTGGAAGCGATTCCGTCCACACGGCAACGCGCCTTGCGTCTGACATGCCCGCCGGGTGGCCGACGCGCGTTCTTGTTGCTCTGGAAGCGTTGGGAGAATTGCAATCGGGCAAGGTCGTGGTCCATGCGGGCGACCTCAAGATCAGTGGAACCACTGGGTCTCAGGACACACGGGCGACAGTCGCGCGCATCTTGTCGTCCAAGCTTGGTCAAAGCGGCAAGTACGACATTGCCATCACCTACGACAAGAAACTCGATCCGCTTCTGGGCCTGCCCACCGATCAGGAGTGTGTGACGCAGGTGAACGACATCCTGAACGCCAACAAGATCACGTTTGAACCGGGCTCGGCGATCATCGACCCAAGCGCCAAGGATACACTGGACAAGATGGCGGCCGTTCTGAAGAACTGCACTGACTATCCAATGGAAGTCGGCGGGCATACGGACGCGCAGGGTCGCGAGGAAATGAACCTCGCGCTAAGCGACCAGCGCGCCAAGTCGGTGATCGTCGCCCTGCAATCGCGCCGTATCCTGACAAGCAATCTGACCGCAAAGGGCTATGGCGAGACCGTACCGCTCGAACCCAACAACACTGAAGCTGGGCGCGAAAAGAACCGCAGGATCGAGTTCAGGCTTCTCACTCCGGGTGCATCGACAGACGCAACTGCCGGAGATGATGCTGTCAGCGATGAAGCGGTCGTCGACGGAGCCGCAGTTGACGGAACAACTGCCGATAGCGCCGAAGCCGATGCCGCAGCAGTCACAGTGCAGATACCAGATGACAAGACCGTCCGGCCCAAGCAGCGGCCCGATGATCTCAAGACCAACTGACATGGCATGACGCAGGAACAGTAGCAGAATGAACCGGACCGAATTCATCGTCGCCATGACCATCGTGCTCTTTCTGGCTTTCGGGCTGGGCTGGTTCGCCTCATGGCTGGTGCACCGCCTCACTCGCGTCACTCAGGCTGAACTGAGCGATCTCGATCAAATGGCCGGAGACCTTCACGATGCCGAAGAAACGCGGGATCAGGCGATTGGCTATCTCGAACAGCGCGAGCGCGAGTTGACAAGTCGGCTGGCGCAGACCGAAGCCGAACTAGGTGCGGCGATGGACGGCTTGCGCGATTCCCGGTCCGAGGCTGAAGACCTTCGCGCCTACATCGAACGGATGAACAAGGCCTGAGCCGCTTTGCACACAGTTGGGGCAACCGGCCCGGCGGGCCGATTGCCGTTCAACTCTGCCGGAACGCAAGCATCTGGTCCGGGACACAAACCAGCAGGACTCAGGCGACTTCGCGAAGCTCCGGAGCTGTGGTTCTTTGCTGGCGAATCTCGTGCAACATCTCGCGGTTAAGCCGCTCCATCGCCCGCAGCCGGTCCTGCATTTCCTCAATGGTCCGGTTGCCGGTGTTCTGAAGCAGGAACACCATCAGGAAGGTGCAGATCGTGGTGCCGGTGTTGATGATCAGTTGCCATGTGTCCGAAAAGCCAAAGATAGGCCCGGACACGGCCCACAGCGCCACGAGCGCACAGGCGATCATGAAGGCAAAGGGGCTGCCAAGATTGGCCGAAATCCACTCGGACAGGATCTCGAAGCGGTTGGTGATGAACTTTTTCATGGGTCTCTCCTTGGGCCAGCCGACGGGGCTTGCGCAGGAGAGCTGAAGCGTCAGCAGACTGTGCAAACCTCTGGCGGCGTGGCCAATCGACTGTCGCTGGACATGGGTTGAACTTTCCAATGGGGCGGCCCCGCATGGGTCGCTGGTGCCCTGCTACGCCAACCGGCAGAGTCGCACAAGACGGCCGCACTCATATCGCGATGAAGTGAGAGCCGTCGTTCGAACCGTTTGATTTCGGTGCGCGGAATGGTTGCAAAGTGGTTAACGAAATTTTTGGAATCTTTATAAATCAATGGGTTGAAAAAAGTCCCACGGTGGGACGCCTCTGATGTTCAGTCGCGCCAGCGATGCAAGGCCGCTTCATCCTCGTCCTTTGAGGCCACCCATTCGGCTCCGTCTGCGCCGAATTCCTTCTTCCAGAACGGCGCGCGGGATTTCAGATAGTCCATCAGATATTCGGCTGCCTCGAATGCCGCCTGTCGATGGCGAGAGGCCGTCGCCACCATCATGATCGCTTCGTTGGCGCGCAAAACGCCGTGCCGATGAATGATCAGGGTTGCCTCAAGCGACCACCGCGCCGCCGCCTCGGCCGCGATCGCGCCAAGCGCCTTTTCGGTCATGCCCGGATAATGCTCGATCTCCATCCGGCTGAGCCTGCCGCCGTCATCGCGGACCAGCCCAAGGAAGGTAACAACGGCACCGGCACCGCTGGCCGCATCCGCAAACGCAGCGCTTTCCGTGCCATAGTCGAAAGGTTCGGACTGGACACGAATTTCAGCCCGCATGTCAGCCCCCGGTCATGGGCGGGAAGAACGCCACTTCACGCGCCCCGGCCAGCGGCGCGTCAAAGCCCGTGAGTTCCTGATCGACCGCGACACGCAGCGACCGAAGGTCGGCAAACGCCGCCTCGTACCGCTCTTCACGCGATTTGAGTTCCTCGACCAGATCGGCGACCGTCACGGCCAAGGTATCGACCCGCTCCTTCGGCAAGCCGATGCGCTCGCGGACCCAAGCGAAATAGAGG
>JBATMT010000172.1:0-1525 GCA_049289975.1 Paracoccaceae bacterium
GTCTGGGACCGTGCCACCCTTGGCGCAGGCGCAACCATCGACGGACCCGCCATCATCCGCGAAAGCACTGGCACCACCGTTGTCGAACCCGGCTGGCAAGCCTCGGTCGATCCGCGCGGCAACCTGATCCTTGTCCGCACTCAGGCCGCCGCCCGTCCGGCACCCGCTGGCACCCGCGCCGATCCCGCCCGGCTCGAAGTTATGGGCAACCTCTTCATGTCGATCGCTGATCAGATGGGCCTGACACTCGCCAACACGTCATGGTCGGTCAACATCAAGGAAAGGCTGGATTTTTCCTGCGCGATCTTCGACGTCAACGGCGATCTCGTCGCCAATGCGCCGCATGTGCCGGTCCACCTTGGCTCCATGTCGGATTCCGTCCGCACCGTGATCCGCCAGACTGCGGGCACCCTCCGCCCCGGTTCCGCCTACATGATGAACAGCCCCTACGACGGCGGCACCCATCTGCCTGACGTCACCGTCATCACCCCGGTCTTCGTGGATGGCAGCCCGCGCTTCTGGCTCGGCTCGCGCGGCCACCACGCCGACATCGGCGGTCGCACCCCCGGCTCCTCGCCGCCCGACAGCACCCACATCTCGCAGGAAGGCATCCTCATCGACGTCTTCCCGCTTGTCGAAGGCGGCACACTCCGCGAAGCCGAGGCCCGCGCGCTTCTGACCTCCGGGCCATACCCTTGCCGAAACGTCACCCAGAACCTCGCCGACCTCAAGGCACAGGTCGCCGCCAATGAAACCGGGCGACAGGAGCTTCTGAAGGCCGTCGCCGCCTATGGCCTCGACGTGGTCGAAGCCTACATGGGCCACGTCCAGTCCAACGCCGAGGAATGTGTGCGCGAGGTCATCGGCCGCCTGACCGACGGTGCCTTCACCTATCCCATGGACATCGGCACGCAGATCGAAGTCGCCATCCGCGTCGATGCGAAGGCCCGTCAGGCCACCGTGGACTTCACAGGCACCAGCCCCCAGCATTCCGGCAACTACAACGCCCCGCACGCCATCGCCAAGGCGGTGGTGCTTTATGTCTTCCGCACCCTCGTCGGCAAGGACATCCCGCTGAACGAAGGCTGCCTCAAACCGCTGACCATCATCGTCCCCGAAGGCACCATGCTCAACCCGCGCTACCCCGCCGCCGTGATCGCCGGGAATACCGAGGTCAGTCAGGCCGCCTGCAACGCGCTGTACGGCGCGTTAGGAGTCCTCGCCGCAGGGCAAGGCACGATGAACAACTTCGTCTGGGGCAACGACCGCTTCCAGAACTACGAAACCATTGCAGGCGGCACCGGAGCCGGCCCCGGCTTCAATGGCTGTGACGCAGTGCAAAGCCACATGACCAACACCCGCATGACCGATCCCGAAGTGCTCGAACGCCGCTTTCCAGTCCGCCTCGAAACCTTCGCCATCCGCGCAGGCTCAGGTGGCCCCGGCGAATGGCGCGGCGGCCACGGCGTGATCCGCACCCTGCGCTTCCTCGAACCCGTCACCGTCACCACCCTCTCGTCCCACC
>JBATMT010000173.1:0-2808 GCA_049289975.1 Paracoccaceae bacterium
CCAATTCTTCAATGAGCGAACGCAAAAGCGACTGTTCTACACCAGCTACACCCTGCAAAAACGGCTCGGCATGACACGGCCTATTCCGCAGGACCTTAAGATCATGATTGGTAGCCAATGGTGGTGCCTCAGGCGCCGAACGATCGAAGCTGTGCTGGACTTCTGCAAGAAGCGACCCGACGTGATGCGCTTCTTCAAGACGACATGGATACCGGACGAAACTTTCTTTCAGACCATCGTGCGCAACTTGATACCCGCAAGCGAATTGCGAAGCCGCACGCTAACGTTCCTGATGTTCTCGGATTACGGGATGCCGGTGACGTTTTTCAACGACCATCGTGATCTGTTGCTTAAGCAGGAATTCCTGTTTGCTCGCAAGATCAGCCCTCAGGCAAGGGAATTGCGCCAGTATCTTGGCGCGCTTTATCTCGAGCCGCATGAGGACTTTCCGGTGACAGCCGAGGGCCATAGGCTCTTTCAGTTCATGACCGCACGCGGCCGCATCGGGCGCCGCTATGCTCCCCGGTTTTGGGAAACCTCCGGAACTATCGGCGGTGAACGGACCTTGCTGCTTGTTGCCTGCAAGAAGTGGCACGTCGCCAAACGCTTCGTCTCGCGGGTTCGGCAGGCCACGAACCTTGCGGCAATCGACTATCTCTTCGATGAGGAAGCGACACCTTTGCCTGACCTCGGGGGCATTGGGACAAGTCTGGCGAAGCGTTCACGCCATGCCCGCGCGGTGCTCAGACTTCTGTTTGACGAGGTCGGTAGCGATCGCATGCTCATCTGTGTCGATCCGGCGAACTTCGATCTCATCCGCGACATTGCATCCGACCGAGCTACCATCCGTCTGCTCGAAATCGACTGCGAGTTTTCTGACGACTACCTGATCGGACATGCTCAGCGTGTCGGCCTGTCCGGACCTGCAACATCTCCCGAAACGGTCTCCCGAATCCTGCCGACAATTCGCGCCGACGTTTCATTCGAAAGCCTGCGTCTGCGCGAGGCGAAGTTTCCCGGATACGCCCGGATGCGAGAGTCGTCAGCCATTGATGAAAACGCCCGCGCCATTGCGTCGTTTCTTGATATTTCCGTTGAAACAGCGCACTCAATCGCGGCAACCGACTACTTGTTTTCAGACTGATGGGATCCCTCATGGCTTACGCTTACGACCGCGACAACATCTTCGCGCGCATACTTCGCGGTGAAATCCCCAACAAGACCGTGCTGGAAACCGAACACGCGCTCGCCTTCCATGACATTCGTCCGCAGGCGCCAATCCATGTCCTCGTCATTCCCAAGGGCGACTATGTGAACTTCGATCATTTTGCCGCCGAAGCGAGCGCAGAGGAACTGGTCGATTTTCACCGCTGCGCGGCTGATGTCTGCAAGCTGTTAGGTATCGGCCCGGCCAGCCAAGGCTATCGTGCCATCACCAACGCGGGTCACCACGGGATGCAGGAAGTCCCGCACTATCACCTGCACATACTTGCCGGACGCGTCATGGGGCCGATGCTGGCGCACTGAGCCTTGCTGTGCACGTTCGCTTCGCTAAAATAGGAAATCAAGCGCACATGGCGCGTCAGACAAACCGGAGCAGACAATGCCTATTCCCGCCCCAGAAACCGAAGTCGTGAACGTGTGGAAAGTAGCCTGCGATGGCGGCGAGGGCGCTCTTGGCCATCCGCGCGTCTGGCTGGCCATTCCGCATGACACGGGCGTCGTGGAATGTGGTTACTGCGACAAGAAGTACGTCAACGAGCATTTCATCGAAAAGGCCAAGTAAGGGCCATCACCGCAGCGCGACGTTGGGCGACAATTTGCAGCGCCCAAGGGGTGGTAGCCCGATCATCCTCGTGCGATGACTTGGGTCGAACAGACCGAGGGCACGCATATGACATTTGGTAAGGGTTGCCATCTTCACCTGATCGACGGGTCAGCGTTCATCTTCCGCGCTTACCACGCGCTTCCACCACTCACGCGCAAGTCAGACGGCCTTCCCATCGGTGCTGTCGCAGGCTTTTGCAACATGCTCTGGAGCCAACTTGCGGCCAATCGGTCAAAGGATGGTCCGACCCATATTGCTGTCGTCTTCGATTATTCGTCCGTGACCTTCCGCGATGCGATCTATGACAAATACAAAGCGCAACGTCCCGACGTCCCCGAAGACCTTCGCCCGCAATTTCCCTTAACCCGCGAGGCGACGCGTGCCTTCAACGTAGCCTGCCTCGAGCTCGAAAACTACGAAGCCGACGACATCATCGCAACGCTCGCCCGGCAAGCAACCGAAGCAGGCGGCGACGTCACGATCATCTCGTCGGACAAGGATCTCATGCAATTGGTCGGCAATGGCGTCGTGATGTTCGACGCCATGAAGAACCGCCGCATCGACCGAGAAGAAGTTATCGAGAAATTCGGCGTCGGGCCGGAAAGGGTCATCGACGTTCAGGCATTGGCGGGCGATTCTGTCGACAACGTCCCCGGAGCGCCCGGTATCGGCATCAAGACTGCGGCCCTCCTGATCAACGAGTATGGTGACGTCGAAACGCTGTTAGAGCGGGCAGGCGAGATCAAGCAAGAAAAGCGCCGCCAATCTCTGATTGAAAATGCCGACTTGATCCGCATTTCCAAAAGACTTGTCACACTTGATGCCAACACCCCGATGCCGGGAAGTCTCGATGACCTCGAAGTCCGTCTTCCAGAACCGGACGCGATTCTCGAATTCCTGACTCGCATGGAATTCCGCACACTGACGAAGCGCGTCGCCGATACAATGAAGGTCGAGGTTCCAGTCCTTGCTGAACCATC
>JBATMT010000174.1:0-15326 GCA_049289975.1 Paracoccaceae bacterium
ATCCACGACTTGCTGCCGGTCGGACCGACACGGAGGTAAAGCCCACCTCCATCGGCATACATGCCCGGTTCGCGCTTAGCCTCGACCCCTTTGACGGTTAACGCCATTGCTTCCTCCGAGTAGCCCTATCCCGCCGACAAACCCACCACGTGGCAAGAGATATGGTGAGACAATGGCGGGACGGAGTGAAATCGCTTAGTACAACTTGATACACGGGTCGGAGGTATGTATCAATTAAAACAGGATGATGTGAAACAAATTGAGATCAATTGCCCGTATGGATTGGCAGACCTTGGCTCCACCAAACAAATCAAGGACTTACGAGACTAAACCGGGCTGGCTGAGAGGCTAGTCACTTTTTTGGTCACTTAATAGACCCTCACGGCGACCCCACGTTGCTGAAGTTGAGCACCTACTTCGCGGTAGATGTTCGTGCAGGTTTCCTCGATTTCCTCAAGGTCAGGAACAGTCCTCACTCCGAACTTTAGGTAACGCAGTTCGAGCATCGAGTCCTTGTCTGGCATGTACGACAGCACCTCTGTATCTTTGACAGTGAGGCGTAAGCCTCGCCGGGACGCTTCCTGATAGAGTGATTGGATGTTGTGGCCGTAAGTCCTGACGCGAAGAACCTGCTCAGTCATCCCATCCGCCAAGAGGAATGCTTTCAGAAAAAGCTCGATGGAATGCCAAAACAAAAACTCCTCCGGGCTATCCGGATGCGTCTCGTGCTCTGACCAAAGCTGGGAACTGAGCGCGCGAGCGGCTCCCATGTACGAATGGGCGAAGTTGAAAGTACCTATCGAAGATAAGTCATTTGGATTGAACACTGGACGCTCACGTTCTTTGTGCAGGAGACAAGGATTTGTTACACAACTTCGGAACTGCATCACATATGTCTTCACTACGGCCTGCCTTAGATCGCACTAGCAGACGGGCCGGCAGAGGTGGAGGAGGCGATTGATGATGGACTCCTGTCGCAACTGACTTTTGATCGCCTCATCAGTGAGGCTTTACTTGTCGCTCCGCACTTCCTCCAGCCCGAAGAAGTGTCGGCGCTCAAGGGCGACCTTTCTGAGTTGCGAACTCTACGCAGCGCGATGGCCCATCATCCCTTTTGGTTTCATCCCAAGTTGAACGACAGAGGTGAGGTGTTCAACCTTGTCCCGTTGATAAGGCGGGGGAAAGCCTCGCTTCCGTTGACCACTGCCTTCACCAAAAGGCTAAACGACACAATTACCAGTCTTATCGAACGAACCGCAGCGCTTGCTGAAGCTGTGCGAAAGCATGAAAAAGGGCGCGGCAAACCGGCTCACGAAGGCAGACTTACACATCCTTCAGCAGGGCGGACTGCGGGTCATGTCGCCCGGCCGTGTCGCTGAAAGCCACCTGCGGCGACAGACCATATCTGAGGACGAAAGCCGACAAGGCCGGAATGCAAACCGCGTTCCTGTCGAGCGCGGTTTGCAGATTTTGCCCGTGCCGATCAGTTGAACGTGGTGTTGATCGACTGTGCAGAGAGTTGGTTGTTGATGTTGGTGGTCAAGGTCTTCATGCCGTCCTTGACGGCCGCAAGTGCAGCGATGCCAAGGCCAACAACAGCGGCAGTCAACACGACCCAGTCAACCGTCACGGCGCCGTCTTCAGCATCATGGAAGTTCTTGGCAAGTTTGAAAAATTTCATTGTCTATCTCCAATAACTAAGTTTTAAAATCTGCTGTCCCACCTGCGGTATTGGCAAGACAACTCGCTCCAGCTCATGTTGTGGAACTACCCAGTGTAACGATCTGCTTTGTGACCAGAATGTGTCGGAGGCCCGTGAGGCTCCTCCATTGGATGCTAAACAGGCACAATCGGTGCATACTGCATAAGACTGTTTTCAGTCGGCTTGCAGTAATGGCCCCCACTCTGCCCCCCAGCACAGACGACACCCGCCATTTACCGCCGCGCCGGGTTTCTGGAATGCTGGAAACTGGCCCTTATGTCGGATCGTCTGGAGTGCGGCATATCAAAACCGCGCCTTCAGGCGCTTTCCGGCAAAATCCACAAACGCACGCAACTTCAGCGGCAACTCGCCTTGTCCGTCATAAACCAGACTGACGGGAACCGCCGGAGGCTCGAAGGTTTCAAGCACCGCCCGCAACAGGCCCCGCTCGCGCTCGGCGGCGATCTGATAGGATAGCACCCGCGTCAGACCAAGACCGGCCACAGCCGCATCAATCGCGGCCTCGGCGGTGTTCACGGAAAGCCGCGACCGGATCGGAACCGACACCTCGCCGTGATCGGACCGAAAGGTCCAACTGTCCGTGGCGCCGAGGGCGGTGAAGTTCATGCAATCATGCTGTGCCAGATCGTCGGGAGCCAGTGGCACCCCGCGTTCCGCCAGATAGGCCGGGCTGGCACAAACCACCCGCCTGACAGAGCCGACTTGCAGGGCCTTGAGGCTGCTGTCGGGCAGGACGCCGATGCGAACCGCAAGATCGACGTGATCGTCTTGCAGATGCAAGAACCGGTCTGCCAGCGAAAGCCTGACGTCAATGTCGGGGTAGGTCCGCAGGAATTCGGTCACGACCGGCAAGACATGCAGCCGCCCAAAGACCACGGGCGCGGTGATGTTCAACTCGCCCCGCACCGACCGGAACGCCCCCGCTGCGGCAGCTTCAACCTCTGCGACCTCTCGCAAGATGCGTTTGCAGGCCGCGACATAGGGCATGCCCACATCTGTCAACGTGACCTTGCGGTTCGACCTTTGCAAAAGCCGCACTCCCAGTTGCGCCTCCAGGTCAGAGAGCTTGCGGCTGACGGTCGTAAGCGGCATCCCGAGCGCGCGCGCTGCCGACGAGAGTGTGCCTTGCTCCACAACTGTCAAAAGCACCGACATTGCTTCAAGCCGATCCATGCGCAGTCTGCCTTTCAAAAAACGGAAGGATATTTGCCAATAATGCCGGATATGCACAAATAACGAAAGGTCATACATCCACGTCACCGGACCAAGATGGTCTGACCGCATCAGGAGAAACACATGACCCGCATCGTCACCCCCGCCTCGATCACCGACGCCCCCTCCGCATCGCAGCCGCTGCTGGAAGCGGTGAAGAAACAACTTGGCATCGTGCCGAACCTGTTCCGCGTCGTCTCGAACAGCCCTGCCGCACTTGAAGGATACCTCGGGCTTTCGGGAGCCTTGGCAAAAGGCACCCTTCCGGCGGCAACGCGCGAACGCATTGCTCTTGCTGTTGCAGAGATCAATGGCTGCACCTACTGCCTGTCCGCCCACAGCTATCTTGGCAAGAACCTTGCCAAACTCGACGAGGCAGAGATCATGGCCAACCGCCACGGCCACTCGAACGACCCCAAGGCCGATGCTGCCGTGCATTTTGCCGCCACCGTGACCAAGGCGCGCGGCCATGTCGAAGACGCGGATCTGCGTGCGGTCAAGATGGCTGGCTACGACGACGCCCAGATTGTCGAGATCGTCCTGCACGTCGCCCTGAACACCTGGACCAACTACATCAACGAGGTCGCGCAGACCGTTGTTGACTTCCCGGTCGCCAAAGCGTTGGCCGCCTGACACACCGCGCCGCCCTTCCGGGGCGGCGCCCATCCAAAGGAGCCGCCATGTCTCGCCCACCCTTCCCGCCATTCACCGCCGAAACCGCCGCGCAGAAGGCGCGCATGGCCGAAGACGCGTGGAACTCCCGCGATCTCGCCCGTGTCGCGCTGGCCTATACGCCCGACAGCCGTTGGCGGAACCGCTCCGACTTCTTGCAGGGCCGCGCCGAGATCGAGGCTTTCCTGACCCGCAAATGGGCAAGGGAGCTTGACTATCGGCTGATCAAGGAAGTCTGGGCCTTTCACGGCGACCGCATCGCCGTCCGCTTTGCCTATGAGTGGCACGACGCAAACGGGCAATGGTTCCGCAGTTATGGCAATGAGAACTGGGAGTTCGACGCCGCAGGGCTGATGGCGCGGCGCCATGCCTCGATCAACGACCTCGCTATCTCTGAGGACCAGCGCAAGTTCCGCTGGACCAGCGGAGCGCGGCCCGCCGACCATCCCGGATTAAGTGACCTTGGCCTTTGAACAGGTGACACATGGACTACAGCAGTGACATCGCCTTCACGGAAACGGTAAAGGCCATCCAGTCCCGCAAGGGCTCGCGCACTGCCTATGCGCGGCAAGAACAGGCGGGCGGCTGGCAGACGGAAATCAGCGACGATCTGAAAGGCTTCATCGAAGCCCAGACCAGCGTCTTTCTGGCGACGGCAAACGCCGAGGGCCAGCCCTATATCCAGCACCGAGGCGGACCGGAGGGCTTCTTGAAGGTCATTGACCCCCACACCATCGGCTTTGTCGATTTTGCGGGGAACCGCCAGTTCATCACCAGCGGCAACCTAACTGAAAACCCGCAAGCCTATCTGTTCTTGATCGACTATGCCCATCGGCGGCGCATCAAGATCTGGGGCACTGCCCGCATCGTCGAGGGCGACGCCGAACTTACGGCGGGACTGATGCCCGCAGACTACCGTGCGCGGGCCGAACAGGTGATCTTGTTCACCGTCTCGGCATGGGACGCCAACTGCCCGCAGCATATCCCGCAGCGGTTCGAGGCGGCCGACGTCGCGAAGGCACTGGCCGAGAAGGACAGGCGCATCGCCGAGCTTGAGGCAGAGATTGCAAGGCTGGGGTCTGTGGCTCGGCCAACTGCGGAGACACCGGACGCGTTGCGATCCAAAGGTGGCCGACGATAGGGCATCGCAGTCGATCGGATCAATTCAGGCGATGCGTCGGGGTACGCTTGGGGTGATTTTGCAGGCGGGCGGGGTTGGCAAGGTGCGAGGCTGTCTGGCTTGTGGGCGATCCTTGCCGCGCGTCCGCCACAGCCACGCGCCTTGGGGATGGGCCGCCAGCATCACCCGCGACGGCCGGGGGCGTCAGCAGCAGGGGCGCGTCACCTGAGGTATCGGCTCACCTCAACTCCTCAACCGCGATCCATCCGGATCGAATGCCGGCCTTTCGAGGATACGCGCCCGGTGTGATCGCCCGAGGACCATGACATCAAGGTCGGCACCGGGCGGAAGATCCGGGCGCAGGTAGGCCAGCGCGAGCGACTTGTTGACATGGTAGCCATGGGCCCCGGACGAAACCTTTCCGGCGGGTTGGCCAAGTGCGTCAAAGATCGGCTCGCCTCCCGTCGGGTCGGCCGTGGTGGCGTCAACCTCTATCATCCGCAATTCCTCACGCGGGGACCGCTGCATGACGTCGGCGCAAGCGTCGCGGTTCAGGAATGGCTTGTCGAGGCGAACGAGGCCGGCCAGTCCGCATTCCTGTGGCCAGTATTCGGGACTGTAGTCCCTGCCCCAACTGCCATATCCCTTCTCGACCCTCAGGCTTCCGAGCGCACGGCTGCCGACGGGGCCGCCTTCATGGGCGGATGTGGCCTGTAGCAGCGCCGTGTAAAGGCGTAATTGGTCCGCCTCGGCACAATGCAATTCCCATCCGAGATCCCCGGTGAAAGACACCCGGAGCGCGATGCAGGACACACCGGCAACGTCGATGCGGGCCGAGCGGAAGAAGGGGAACGCGGCATTCGACAGATCGGCGTTCGTCAGGGACTGCAAGATGTCGCGCGACCGGGGACCGGCGATGTTGAATCCGGCCATCGCATCGGTGGTGCTGTGCCAGGTCGTGCCAGCAGGCAGCGGAACTGCGGCAAAGAACCGGCTATGATAGCGCTCGGCCATGCCGGACCCGAACATCACATAGTCCCCCTCGCCGAGGCACGTGACGGTGAAGTCGCCAGCGATGCCGCCGCGCTTGCCGATGAGCGGCGCAAGGCAGGTGCGTCCGGGAGTTGACGGGATGGTGTTTGCCAGCAGGGCATCAAGCCAGCCATGTGCTCCGGGGCCGGTGACGCGATAGCGGGCATAGTTCGAGATATCGATCAGACCGGCGCGGTCGCGCAGCATCCTGACTTCCCGACCGACCGGCCCCCACCAGTTCTGACGCTCGAACCCGATGGTCTCGGATTTTGGCTCGTCACTGGCCGAGAACCAGAGCGGGTGTTCCCAGCCATAGTTCAGGCCGAAAACGGCGCCCATCGTTTTTTGCAGGTCGTGTACGGGGCGCGTGCGAACCGGCCTGCCGGCTGAACGCTCTTCGTTCGGGAAGTGGATCTTGAAGCGGTTGGCGTACTGATCTGCCACACGGGCCTTCGTGAATCCCTTGTTTGCCCATAGCCCGTAGCGGGCAAGATCCCAGGCGAACATGTCGAGTTTGGGTTCACCCTCCACGATCCATTCTGCCGACAGCAGGCCAAGGCCGCCAGACTGCGAGAAGCCGGGGATGATACCGTTGCAGCAGAAGTAGTTCTTCAATTCGGGAACCGGGCCAAAGAGCGCGGCACTGTCCGGTGACCAGATCATCGGCCCGTTGATCACCCGTTTGATCCCCGCCCTGCCTACCGCAGGGACACGGGCAATGGCGCGCATCATGTTCGGCTCGATCCGGTCCAGATCGTCGGGAAAGAGTTCGTGCCCGAAGTCTGGCGGTGTGCCGTCCTCGGCCCAGAAGCGCATGTCGCGTTCGTAGGCCCCGACAAGAAGGCCCTTGCCCTCCTGTCTGAGGTAATATTCGCCATCACGGTCAGCGACCGACGGCAGGCGGCGGTCCATCGCCTCGATCTCGGCAAGGCTTTCGGTGACGAAATACTGGTGTTCGGTCGGCATGAGCGGCAGTTCGATGCCCGCCAATGCCGCTACTTCGCGTGCCCACAGACCCGCCGCGTTCACCACCCATCCGGTGTGAATACTGCCACGCGGCGTTTCGACGATCCAAGATCCATTGGGCTGTTGTAGGGTTGCCGTCACGGGAGTGAACCGATGAATCTGCGCTCCCCGCGCGCGTGCGCCGGCAGCGTAGGCCATCGTCACGCCCGAAGGGTCGACGTTGCCGCCCTGTGGTTCATACATGATGCACCGGATCCCGTCGAAGTCGACCAGCGGGTGCAACCGTTCCGCTTCGTCCCGACCAATCTCGAAGAAGTCCATCTTGTAATAGCGAGCCTTGGCCGCCTGAAGTCGCAACTGATGTTCGCGCGCCTCGGTCTGGGCAAGATAGAGTGAGCCGGGTTGGAATATGCCGCAGCCCTGCCCCGTCTCGGCTTCAAGCTCCTTGTAGAGGCCCATTGTGTAGTGCTGAAGTCGGCTGATGTTGGTGCTGTCGTGCAAGCCATGAATGTTTGCAGCAGCGTGCCAGGTTGAGCCGGAGGTAAGCTCGGTCCGTTCCAGCAGCACGACGTCTTTCCAGCCAAGCTTGGCAAGATGATAGAGGATCGAGCATCCGACCAGACCACCGCCGATGACGACGGCCTGTGCATGAGTGGGAAGGGGAGCAGTCTTGTTCATGGTCTGGGTCCGGGTCAGAGATTTTCATAATCGCGCGAAGCGCTGTCGTAGGTGAATTTGATCGGCACTGGCAGCGCTGTCCTCCAGACGCTGGCGGCACCACCGCCAATCAGGGCCATAGTGCGGTCCGTATCGGCGACGGCGCCACCGTAAAGGCGGTTGGCAATGTTCAGAATCGCGGTTTCTTGCATCGCCTGGGTTCCCGAGCCGCAAGCGTCTTTCACCAGCAATATCCGTATGCCGCGTTCCACGCCGTCCTTGACGGTTGCCGCTACGCAGGCTTCCGTCCAGCAGCCGCCAACGATCAACCAGTCCACGGCATATCGTTTTATGGCTTCGGCAAGTGCGGGCGCGGTGAAGCAACTCGCATCGCGTTTCACGATGATGGGTTCTCGTTCCAGTGGCGCAAGTTCGGGAGAAATCTGGGAACCGGCGGCCCCGGCATCGGAAAAGGCAGAACGGCCATCGTCACCCAGCGGATGAAAGGGTCGGGTTGCCTCGGTGCCTGCATCCACAAGATAGACGGAGTGAAGCACCGGCAGGTCGTGTGAACGAGCCGCCTTCAGTAGACGCGCGCAGTTTTCAACGACTACCTGATAGTCATGGACCAGATATCGGTGATCGGTACGATGCTCTTCTTGCATGTCGATCAGCAGCAGCGCCGCCTTGCCTTGTGGCAAGGTCAGGGTTTCGTGCATTAGGTATCTCCGATGGCAAAGCGATGGGCGCGGGCATGTTCGTCTCCGCGGGCACGCATTTCTCGCGGTGTGCATCCGAACTGATCGCGAAACGCGCGTGAGAAGCTGGACGCGTTGGCAAAACCGCACGACAAGCCAATCTCTTCGATCGGCGCTTTGGATTGCAGGAGGAGTTCGGCCGCATGCTTGAGACGGAGTTGCCGCAAATAGGCGGCAGGCAGCAGTCCCGTTTCCTTACGGAAGGCTCGTTCCAGCCGGTCTGCCGACACTCCGATGCGGTCGGCAAGGGCGCGGATTTCCGGCGGGTCATCCAGCGACTGCTCCATCGCGGCTACGGCACTCAGAACGATTGCGTCGCGTATGCCGGTGCGCAGGCGCAGCGGCAGACGCTTGCGGTCAGCTTCATCACGCAGCGGGCTGTGGACAAACCATTCGGCCACCGCGCTGGCGAGTTCTGTTCCGTGATCGGCGGAGATCATTGCCAGCATCATGTCGAGCGCACCTATGCCGCCTGTCGAGGTGAAGCGGCCGCGGTCCAAGACAAAAAGATCCTGTCGCAATTCGATCTCGGGGAATGCTTCGCGGAAGGCCAACTGGCTTGTCCAGTGCAAGGTGCATGCGTGACCTTCGAGCAATCCTGCCCGCGCCAGAAAGAATGCGCCGTCCGCGACCGAGCCGAGGGCTGCGCCTGCACGCAGGCGGCGCCTGATCCATGTGAGCGCCCGTTCGGCTGTCAGGTGATCGGCATCGCCACCGGAACACACGACAATGCGGTCGGCATCGGGTGCGTCAGCAGCGGCGAAGTCCGGGGTGATGCGCAGCCCGTTTGACGCGCACAATGGCAGCGGGTCGTTGGCGACCACGTTCCAGTCATACAAGCGGCGGTCGGTCAGAAGGTTTGCGGCGCGAAGTGGCTCCATGACCGCAGCGAAGGCCATGAGCGGAAATCCGGGAAATACGAGCAAGGAGTAGCGAATGGGTGGCGCATCTCGGGTGGCAGGATGCAGGGAAGGTATATGAGGCCCCGGCGGCGGCGGGCGTATCATTGCCGCACCGTGAGTGCCTGTTTCAGGTAATGCATGGCCGCACCTGTTGGCAGTCCGCCAAGGAATCCGTGAGGCAGAGCCTTTGCGACGATCAGCCGTGCGTTGGACAGTTCTGCAAGTTCCCGTGATTGATAGAAGATGGGGTCTGCCTCGGAGCCGACCACGGTCAACGGTGCGGGAAAGGCAAAACCGGGCACCGCCGGGTCATAAAGCGCGCAGCCTTTCGCAATGCCGTCCGGGTCCAGTCTGCGCTGATAGGACGAAAGCGATCTGGGTCCGAGGCCGTCGGATTCGTCATCGCCCAATGTGGGAGGGGGCGGCAGGGATGGCAGGCCACCGGGATAAAACAGGATAGCGTCCTCGATCCGCATGCGTTCCCCGTCTTCAAGTCCGGCGAAAGCCCAGAGTGCGACCAGACCCCCGGCACTATCGCCCATCAGCCTGACGCGGGCGTGGGACTTCAGTTGCCGTCGCACGGCGGCACATCCATCGCGCGCCCGAGCGGGGAACGGGCATTCGGGGGCAAGCGGGTAGCGGATCGAATAGACGGCTGCGCCAGCGACATGCGCTATCCAGGCGGTTATCACCCGATGCGTTTCGGGTGAGCCCACGATGAAGCCGCCGCCGTGGAAGTAGACAACCGGAGTGCCACCTGCGTTTGGCGGCGTAAAGACGAGCCCGCCGGGGCAGCCGTCCTGCGGGGGAAGGTCGGATATTGCGACGTCTTCCGGCAAGGTCGGGCTAATGACCTCGGGGCGCGTGTTGCGCCAACGACGCAGGTCAGCAGGATCGCCGTTGACCCAGTCCGGCGCAGGTGCGTCATGCATCGTCGTGCTGGCGGAACAGTTCTGCCGCGCGGGCCACCGCATCGTCGTCGAGCGTGAAGCCAAGGCCCGGCTTGCCCTCGAGAGCCAGCCGACCCTTGGTGGGGGTCAGGTCGGGGCTTTCCACGATGTCTTCCCTGAGGAGCTGCCACATGATCTGGTTGCCGTCATCGAGGTTCGGGATGGCGCGACCGACGTGATGTTCGGCGCAGGTGGTGATGCCGGTCGTCATGGACGAATGGATGCAGAGGTTCAGACCCGCTGCTTCTGCGACGGCTGCCGCCTTCATGGTGCCGCGCAATCCACCGATCTCACGCGGGCCGACGGCAATCATGTCCGCAGCCCCGGTTGCGCAGGTCCGGTATACCTCGTCCAGGGTGAACACGGCCTGATCTGCGCCGATGGCGACGGGTGCCCGTTCAGTGACGCGCCGCAACGCCTCGATCGACCGCGAGGTGGTAGGCTGCTCGATGTATTCGATGTCATAGGGCGCAAACTCGGTCATCCTGCGGATTGCTGTCGAAACATCCCACGCCTCGTTCGCATCCAGCCGCAAACGCGCTTCGCCTATTGCCTCGCGTACCAGACGCACCGCGCGGCGGTCATGTTCAATTCCGACACCGACCTTAAGATATATGACCGGCTCACCGATCCCGGCGGCATGAGCGGCATCTGCCGCTATGTCTTCCGGGCTTTCCCCTTGCAGGAAGTAGAAGTAGCCGACATCTTGCCGCCGCTGGCCCCCGAGAAGATCCCATACCGGGCGACCGAGACACTTGCCCTGCAAGTCGAGTGCCGCCATTTCGATCCCGGACTGCAACTGGTTTGCGTAGCGGGGCATGTTGCCGCCAAATGCCAGGAACAGGGCGCGATAGGCGTCAGCCCAGGATGCCGCAATGTCGAAGACCGAAGTTCCCACCAGCCGCCGCCCGATCTTCCTGAGCACCCGAGCCTGCGCAGTAGCGTCGGGTGCCGTCGTCGTTTCGCCGTAGCCGACCGTGCCGTCCTCGGCTTCCAGCGCGATCAGGTTGACGTGAAAGGCGTCTTCGACGCCCTGCGACCAGATGTAGGGTACCTTGAGTGGCAGGCGCAGTGAGGTGACGCTGAAAGACTTGATCTTCATGGTATTCCCTTATGCGCGGCCCCCGACTGTCACGGGCGAGGACCGCCTTATCTCACGCTGACAGCCAGACATTGTCCAGATGCGCCTCGAAGGCTTGTTGCATGCGAAACCCGTTCACCCCCTCGCGGTATGACCGGTAGACCGAGCGCCAATAAGGCTGGATCATTATACCGGAGTCCCGAAGGATGGTTTCGATGTCCTTCATCAGCGCGCGGCGCGTTTCCACGTCTGGCGTCGCCAGTGCCTTGTTCAGGAGTTCATCGAATTTCGGATCGGAAAATCCGCTTTCATTCCATGCCTCGCCAGAGCGATAGGCCAGCGCCAGAACCTGCACCCCCAGAGGGCGGCCGTTCCATTCGGTTGCTGAAAACGGGTACTTGGTCCAGTTGTTCCAGAACGTCGACCCCGGCAGAACCGTGCGCTTCACGGCAAGACCCGCATCGCGCATCTGCCCGGCTACCGCGTCACATGTCGTCGCCTGCCATTCGTCATCGATCGAGATCAGCTCGTACTCGTGGCCGGTCGCGCCAGCTTCGTCGAGCAGTTTCCTTGCCTGATCGGCGTCTCTCGCCGAGGGACCGATGTCATGGAACTCCTCGTGCATGGGACCGACATGGAAGTTGGCCGCCACCGATCCCGCGCCGTTCACGCCAAGCTGGAGGACCGTGGCATTGTCGACGGCCAGTTGCGCAGCGCGGCGGACGCGAACGTCAGTATAAGGTGCCTCGTTGACGTTGAACCGGCAGACGATTGTCGAACCGGTCGCAATCTCGCTTGTCTGCGCCCCGATTTTGACGAAGGTCGGCAGACTGTCTGCCGGTGTTTCGTCCGTGGCGTCGATCTCTCCTGCCTCAAAGGCGGCGGCGGCACTTGCGGGGTCAAGCCCGAGGTCAATCCATTTCACCCCATCAAGCCAGAATTCGCCCTTCCACCATGCGCCTTCCTTGCGTTTGACCTCTGCCCCGACGCCGGGTTCCCAACGCACCAGCTCGCACGGTCCGGTTGACACTGAGAGGGCCTTCATCGGGTCGTCGCTGCCATCGTAGCTGCGGTGCATGATGAGTGCCGGATAGTCGGTCATCCCGGCGACAAGGGTAATGTCGGCCCGTGGCATATGGATGCGGATCGTGGACTCGTCGACCTTTTCCAAGGCGTCTGAAAGGATTGTCTTTGTCGACGGATCGACAAGGACATTGAAGCGTGACGCCATCGAGTTGCCCTCGACCGTCTGATCGCACCAGCGGGTAATGTTGGCGATGACGTCGTCGGCGCCAAACGCATCGCCGTTTGACCATTGCACGCCTTGCCGAAGCTTGAGTGTGAGCATCCTGGCGTCATCGCTCGTTTCCCAGCCTTCCAGCAGATAGGGCTCGAAGGTGAAGTCACTGGTCCACCGCACAAGGTATTCGTTGACCGTGCGCGCGACCTGCGCAATCTGATGGCCATCGAACAGGCGCGGCTCGCGGAAGGCCTTCACATTCATCGAGACGCGCAGCGTGCCGCCTTTCTGCGGACTGGCGGCGTGCGCCGGGCTGGCGCCCAGCATGATACCGGCAAGTGAAGCGGCGCCCGCGGACGATACGCCCAGCGCGGCCATCGTGGCAAAGAACTCGCGGCGATTAAGCCGCCCCGCACGATAATGTTCGGCAACAGGCTCGGCCATCGGATGTAGCGGCCGGTCAGTCAGCATGAGACGAGGCATCGACAGCTCCTGATCTGGATTTATGTGACACCAGTATCCACGCCGATTTCACGTCAGACCTTGCACCAATCCGCAAAATCTTTGCACGGGTCCGCAAGTTACAGGGGCCGTAGTGTTTCGCTCGGCTGGACAGCACTTGCCTATGGCATTGCCATCATGGCGCGGGACTGTCTTGTCTCGCTGTCTGAGGTGTGACGAAGCCTCGGCCCGATCAGGCACGGCGGTCTGACATCGAGGCGCAGGCAGACGCAGGCCCAAGCGCGCTCCAGATGGACTATGTGTCCATATTGGGTCGGGACCCGTTTCTGAATCTCATGTTGTCCCGTCCGAGGTCTGCGATGGTCCGCGCGCCCATCAAGCGCATGTCGCGGACGAGTTCGGCCTTCATCTGCCCGATCGCGCGTTCGACGCCGGGCTGGCCCGCTGCCGCAAGTGCAAAGAGGTAATAGCGCCCCAGCCCCACCGCCTTGGCCCCAAGCGCCAATGCCTTGAGCACATGTGTCCCGCGCTGAACACCCGAATCCAGAATGACATCCAGCCTGTCGCCCACCGCGTGCACAATCTCGTCAAGCTGATCGAACGACGCGCGGGACCCGTCCAACTGGCGCCCGCCATGGTTGGAGATCACGATCCCGGTGCAGCCGATATCGGCGGCGCGTTTCGCATCCGCCACGCTCATCACGCCTTTCAGGCAGAATTGCCCGTCCCATTCGGCGACCATCCGGGCCACGTCGTCCCAGTTCATTGCGGGATCAAGCATTTCGGTGAAGTAGCGACCGATGGTCAGGCTGTCGCCCTTCATGTCGATATGACTGTCCAGTTGAGGGAGACTGAATTTCTCGTGCATCAGGTAGTTTGCCACCCACAGCGGCTTCAGCGCGAAATGCGCCATACCGGCCAGAGTCAGGCGCAAGGGAATAGAAAAACCGGTGCGCAGGTCGCGTTCGCGATTGCCACCTGTGATGCTGTCGACGGTCAACATCATGACCTTGATGCCAGCGGCCTTTGCCGATTGCATCATGGCGCGGTTCAGCCCACGGTCCTTGTGGAAGTAGAATTGGTAGCATTGTGGCGTGCGGTGTTTTTGCGCCAGCTCGGCCATCGACACTGTCCCAAGTGACGAGACACCGAACATCGTGCCGAATTTCTCGGCTGCTGCCGCCGTTGCCCGTTCGCCCTGATGATGGAACAGGCGTTGCAGGGCGGTTGGCGACAGATAGACCGGCAAGTCCAGCTTCTGCCCCATGACCGTGACAGACAGGTCCACATCCGTCACGCCGCGCAGCACATTCGGCACCAGATCGACGGAGTCGAAAGCCGCGCTATTGCGCCTTAGCGTCACTTCGTCGTCGGCACCGCCATCAATGTAGTCGAAGATTGGCCGCGGCAGCCGCCGTTGGGCCAGACGGCGGAAATCGTGGAAACTGTGGCAGGCTTTCAGGTGCATGGCGGGCCTTTCAGGCCAGAGCGCGCCAGCGTTCTGCCAGCGCCAGATATCGGGCAACGTCGGGGGGAATGGCAACGGGGCTTGTCGCCGGGGGCGTGGATGCGCCCAGAGCAAGAAGCGCCGCGCCCACCGATGTGCCGGTTGCCGACGTCGCAACTTCCAGCCCGTCAGGGCGGACGGCTGCCAACATGGCGAGATAGTCCGGGTTCCGTGCGAACGGGCCTTCGACGATCACCGGGCCCTTGGCACCGATCAGGTTGAGGCAGGTGTCGGTCATCATCGCCAGATAGTGCGAAAGCGCGACAAGGCGGGCGCCTTCGGTTTGCGGCGCTGCCGTCCACCGAGCGGTTCGGTCCGGGAACGGACCGGAAGCGGGTTCGACCGACGGAAGCAACAGCACAACGCCGTCCAGCACTTCGGCACGGTCCGACGCTATCGGACTTGCCGTGCTGCCAGCGCGGATCAGATCGAACTCGCGCCCCCCCATGAAACGGGCAGATGGGACGGGCGCACCAAGGGCATTCACATTCACCAGCACGTCGCGCGCCGGATCAAGCCAACCTGGTGCGGCGCCCATCGCCATGCAAACCACCCACGTCCCGGTCGAAATCACCGAAAACGGTGAGCGGCGCCCGAGAACATGAGGATAGAGCGACGCGTTGCTGTCATGGATGCCGACAGTGACCGGTGTTGTGGACGGTATTCCAGTGATGGCTGCGATGTCTGGTCGAAGCGTGCCCAGCCGCTCATCCGGCCGACGTGGAGCAGCCATCTTCCCCTCAAGACCCAGTGCTTCAACCAGTGGCGAGAAACGAGCCGCATTCGGCTCCCACAGGTCGGTATGGCACCCCAGAGAGCAGACATCACAGGAAACCTGACCGGTCAGTCGCCAGCCCCAATACCCCGGATAGGTCATCACATGGGCCACGCGCCTGTGAAGGCCCGGATCGTGCCTGAGCAGCCAATGCACCTGAGCACCGACATTCAGGCCCATCGGCAAGCGGGCCGAGCCGGTGACCGAGAAATCAGGGCGCAGCGCGTCATATTCGGCGGCCAGCGTGTCGGGTCCGGTATGCTCATAGT
>JBATMT010000175.1:0-4707 GCA_049289975.1 Paracoccaceae bacterium
TTCGCCCGTTTTGCCAATGAGAATTTCTCACGGAACCCTGCGTCGTTAGCCAAGGGTTCCAGTTCAGTCAGTTTATCTAGGTTGATTTCCCACCCTTCGCCGATGGCATCAGTCACCAGCGATGACAATGGCGGGTTCGCGAGCTTCATCCAACGTCGGGGTGTTACACCGTTTGTCTGGTTGATAATGCGGTCCGGGTGCAGCGCATTAAGTTCGGGGAAAAGCTGCTTTTTCACCAACTCGGTATGGAGAGCAGATACGCCATTCACCTTGTGTGACATGATAAAGGCAAGGTCGCCCATGTGAACTTCATTCCCGCGAACAATTGCAGTGTTTGCGGGCCTGTTTGGATAACTTTTTGCATGCCAGGAATCGATGTCTTCAATGATCTGCATGTGGCGGGGCAGCACGCTCCCCATGGCCCATGTAGACCAACGCTCCAATGCCTCTGGCAAAAGTGTGTGGTTGGTATAGCCCAACGTTGCCTGCGCGATCGCAATGGCTTCGTCAAAACCCATACCGTTCTCATCTATCAAAAGACGAATTAATTCCGGACCTGCAATGGCCGGGTGGGTATCGTTCATCTGAATAGCGACATATGAAGACAGCTTGGTTAGATCGCCATGGTTACTCTTGAAACGGCGTACCAAGTCCTGAAGACTGGCCGAGGTCAGGAAGTACTCCTGCTTCAACCGCAACTCCTTGCCAGCCTGCGTGGTGTCGTCGGGGTAAAGCACCCGGCTCAGGGTGCGTGCCAATGCCTCAGGCTCTGCCGCAGCTGCGTAGTCGCCACTATTGAACCGCTTGAGGTCGAACAAGGTTGTCGATTTAGCTCCCCAAAGGCGAAGCGTATTCGCCCATCGGCCCTGCCAGCCGATAACGGGCATGTCGTGTGCAGATGCGATCACTGTTTCAGCAGGCACCCAGACCCGCTTGCCGTCTTTGACTTCGACGGAGCCCTTGAAACCAATAGTATAAGCAGATTCCGGGCGTTCAAATTCCCAAGGATTTGGCGTGGAAAGCCAGTCCTCTGCCGCCTCGACCTGTTGGCCACCTTCGAAACGCTGCCGAAAAAGGCCGTTCTCGTATCTGATGCCGTATCCGTATGCGGGGCATCCCAACGTAGACATGCTTTCAAGGTAACAGGCAGCAAGACGTCCAAGGCCGCCATTCCCCAATGCCGCATCTGGCTCTTGGCGCGCGACAAGATCAATGTCGATTCCAAGCTGCTGGGTCACCTCATGCAAGGCATCGTCAACACCCAGATTGATCGCTGCATCCGAAAGAATGCGACCAATAAGAAATTCCATCGACAGATAGTACACACGCTTGCGGTCTTCTGCCCAAGTACGCCGGGTAGCTGCAAACCACGGTCCAACGATCCGGTCTCTCAATGCATATGAAACCGCCATACGCCAGTCGTAAGGGGCGGCGTGATCAGGATCTTTGCCAAGCGTATAGGTCAGGTGACGAAGTATGTCCCCGCGCAAGGCGTTTGGAGAAAGCGACTGAGTAAGATGATCGGCGTTCATTGTTGAGTTAGTACCTACAAATAACAACTGCACTACCGGGCTCTACCGGTCGTTAACGCTATCAGTAGGCCAACAAAGCGCTTTGGAAAAGGAAAAACCGCAATGCCAATCGACAGAGCGGCGACGCTCACCTTTACCCTAGGGCGTAACCCGCCCCACGCACCGTCCGGATCGGATCATCACCTTCATGGGCACAAAGAGCTTTCCTTAGTCGTCCAACATGGACGTCTACGGTTCTGGTATCAACGTAGATATCACGGCCCCAAACGCGATCCAGAAGTTGCTCTCTGCTCCATACCCTTCCTGGTTTCTCCAAGAAGGTTGCCAGCAGGCGGAACTCCGTTGGCCCAAGCCTAAGGATGCTACCTGCACGATGTACCCGGTGTGTGGTCGCGTCCAAAGTGATGTCCTCGAATTCAAGAATTTCGCCCTGAGATGCAGGGCGCGTTCTTCGCAACTGCGTCCGAACCCGGGCCATCAGTTCTGCAACGGAGTAAGGCTTGACGACATAATCGTCCGCACCCGTTTCCAGACCACGCACCAAATCGACCTCTTCTGAACGCGCCGAAAGCATGATGATGGGCACACTCTTTGTCTCTGGCCGCGATTTCAAACGCCGACAGACTTCGATGCCCGAGACATTGGGCAACATCCAGTCTAACACGATCAGATCTGGGGTTTCTTCCGCTACAAGAAGTAATGCTTCCTCCCCGTTATCAGCCTGCGACACCCGAAAACCTTGCGCTTCCAGGTTGTAAGCAAGAACTTCGCGCTGCGCGGGTTCGTCTTCAACTACAAGGACCGAGGGGCTCGATTGAGACATCTCTATTTGCCTGTTTCCGTAACGCGTATCGAAGTCAGGTCGGCAACGCTTTCTGCCTTCGGACGCGGATCGTCTGGCAGATCGCCGGTGATTAGATAGATCACTTGCTCTGCTATTGTGGTGGCATGGTCACCCATCCGCTCGATATTCTTGGCAATGAAATGCAGGTGCATGCATGCCGATATCCGCCGTGGGTCTTCCATCATATGTGTCAGAAACTCGCGGAAAAGCGCGTTATACATCTGGTCGACCTCACGGTCGCGGATACGCACATCTTCAGCAAGATCCAGATGACGGCCTGCGTATGCATCCAGTGCATCTGAGAGCATCTCCGTAACCGTTTTGGCCATGCGTCTTAGACTACCACCTGCCCCCGATATCGCTTGCATCTGTCCTAGGACCTGGGTCCGCTTCGCCATGTTCTTCGCATAGTCACCGACACGCTCAAGACTGGAAGCGATCTTCATCACGCTCAGCACAACTCGGAGATCCTTAGCGGTAGGCGCGCGCAAGGCGATCAGCTTCGCCGCCTCCTCGTTAATCTTGAACTCGATGGCATCGATGGCCTTGTCGTTGCCGCGCACCTGCTCGGCAAGCTCCTCGTTACGGGTCTCCAAGGCAAGAGCCGCATCCTGGATCGCGGTCTCGACCATCCCGCCCATTTTCATGACCATGGCCTGAATGGCTTCAAGGTCTCGATCGAACGCGCGGGCGATATGTTGTTCTGCCATGTCTTGCTCCTAGCCGATCCGGCCCGTGATATAGCTTTCCGTTCGTGGATCGTGCGGATTTGTGAAAATCTGTGCAGTGTCCCCGTATTCGACCAGGTTTCCCAGGTGAAAGAACGCCGTCCGTTGGCTGACGCGAGCCGCTTGTTGCATCGAATGGGTGACGATGACGACTGAAAACTTGGACCGAAGTTCGTCAATCAACTCCTCAACCTGAGCAGTCGCAATCGGGTCAAGTGCCGAACAGGGCTCGTCCATAAGTAGAACCTCGGGCTGAGTTGCCACCGCACGCGCAATGCAGAGGCGCTGTTGCTGGCCACCAGACAGGCCCGTACCCGGAGCGGCAAGTCGATCCTTTACCTCGTTCCAAAGCGCGGCACTACGCAGAGATTTTTCAACGATCTCATCGAGTTCCGCCCGATTTCTTGTCAATCCGTGTATCCGGGGCCCATACGCGACATTGTCAAAAATCGACTTTGGAAACGGATTGGGCTTTTGAAAAACCATCCCGACCTTTGCCCGAAGCTGAACAGGGTCGACCCGGCGATCATATATATCTTCGCCGTCCAAAGTGATGCTCCCATCGACCCGGCAACCGGCAACAGTATCATTCATTCGATTGAGACAGCGCAGGAAAGTCGACTTGCCACAACCCGATGGTCCGATGAACGCAGTGACTGTCTTGTCGAGAATATCGACGTCAACATCCTTCAGTGCGTGGTTGGTCCCATAGTGAACCTGCACTTTGCGCGCCGTCATCTTGGCGGTTTTCTGGTCCACATTTATCTCCGTCAATCTCAGATCGTCCATTTTGCTTGCCCTTACCAGCGCCGTTCGAACCGGCGGCGTAGCACGATGGCCACGGCATTCATTACCATCAGAAACACGAGCAACACGATGATCGCACCTGAAGCCCGTTCGACAAAGGCCGGATCTGCACGTTGCGTCCAACTATAAACTTGAACCGGCAAAGCAGTCGCCGGATCAAATAGTCCGTCAGGTGGCAGTCCCGGATATTCCTTCACGAAGGCGACCATCCCGATCAGCAGCAAGGGTGCAGTTTCGCCAAGCGCTTGCGCAAGGCCGATGATCATCCCGGTCAAGATGCCCGGCGCAGCCAATGGAAGGACATGATGAAACACAGTCTGCATTTTTGAAGCCCCCACCCCAAGCGCCGCATCCCGGATGGAGGGCGGCACTGCCTTGAGCGCTGCACGGGCAGGAATAATGATGCGCGGCAAAGTCATCAGAGTCAGGACGAGCCCCCCGACAATCGAAGCGGATTGCGGCAGATGCGCGAAATTGATGAAAACCGAAAGGCCAAGGATTCCGAATACGATCGACGGAACAGCCGCGAGATTCGAGATGTTGACTTCGATTACATCGGTAAAACGATTCTTCGCAGCAAATTCCTCAAGATAAACGGCGGCTGCTACGCCAATCGGAAGAGAAAGGCACAGGACTACGATCATCATGTAAGCCGAACCGATTATGGCCACACCAAGTCCCGCAGCTTCTGGCCGCTTCTCCGAAGCATCAGGGGCGGTCAGAAAGGCGATGTTGAATCTTTGGGTGAGCATGCCTGACGCCTTCATCGCATCGGCAAGTCTAAGCTGCTGAGGGC
>JBATMT010000176.1:0-6752 GCA_049289975.1 Paracoccaceae bacterium
CCCTTGAAACGCTCGACAGCACCGTGACCAAATCGTGAGCGAGGGGTAACCAATGCTTAACCTGACGCCTCCGCAGGCCTATCTGGCGCTGCTTGTCTTTTCGCTGCCCGTGTGCGCTTGGGTCTGCTGGTCTGACCTGAAAACCATGAAGATTCCGAACCTTGCTGTCATGGCGATGATTGCAATCTTTCTGGTCATCGGACTTCTGGTATTTCCGTTCGAGCCTTGGGCATGGCGCTGGCTGAACCTGATCGTGGTGCTGGCGATCGGCTTCTTGCTGAATGCCATCGCAAACGTGGGCGCTGGCGACGCAAAGTTCGCCGCCGCCGCCGCGCCGTTCATTTCAGTGTCGCACCTGCAATTGGTCCTTCCGCTCTTTGCGGCATTTCTGCTGGGAGCGTTCGCCGCCCACCGCATCTTGCGCGCCATCCCTGCCGTGCGCGCCATGACCCCCGATTGGGTGTCATGGAAGCGCAAGGACTTCCCGATGGGGCTGGCACTGGTTGGGACCTTCGTCACCTACATGGCGCTGATGGCGTTCCCCAGCCTTTACAACGCCCTTTTGGGTTCGATCAATATGTAGACCGGGGTGCGGCGCACCTCGGTCAGGGTGTAGCCCGCCTCTTTCAGCGCTTTCAGGATGCCGCCCCGCACCAGCAGCGATGACGGGCATATCGGCACGACCACGTAGTCGGCATTCTCCACCCCGGACAGTTCGCCGTAGTACCACGGAGCCGCCCCTCTTACGGGTGGGAAGTTCCCAAACAGCCAGAAGGCAGAGAACAGGTCAGCCGCGATCAGTCGCTTGCCGCCATAGCCCGCTGCCTCAAGATCGCGGTCCACCGTCTCGAACCAGGCGACGGTCCCTGACTGCAATTCGCAATAGGGCAAGACCTCGCCGTTCAGGACCGACGGCTCGCGCCGATCGGCAAGCGGGCGGTACGTCGCAAAGGCCGTACCATCGCCATCTCCTGCCGATGTAAGCAGCACGCCGTAGGTCCGGTTGGTCTTTGCATAAAGATCGCCCTCTCCCGGCAGGCCAGAGATCAGCGGCTTCATCTTGGTCGTGTCGGCGCTGTAGTGCCGTATCGGGCTATAGGCGAGGTTGACCGCCGAAGCGAACCCAAGCGTAAGGGCCACCAAAGCCGCCCCGCCCAGCACCAGCCTCAAATCCCAGCCGCGCTCGTTGGTCACGCCCGGCTCTGGCCGCAGAACAAAGGCAAGCATCGCCATCATCATCAGCCACTGCGGATCGTTCCCGTAGTTCTGGAAGACAATGTAGATCAGCCCCGGCGCCAGAAACAGCAGCACCATGCCTTCGGTCATCCGCCCCGCCTGACGCAAGAACACCACTGACAGGAACAACAGCAGCGTACCACCCATGAAGGCGGGTCCGGCGGCAATCACCGCCAGCGGCTCACCGGGCTGCGGTCGAACCGCCGAATGCGCCACGGTTTGCAGGTCATGCACATAGGCCAGCCAGAAGCTTGGCCCGGCAAGCAGCGTCACCAGCAACGCCACCACAAGCCCCGCGACAATCGCCCAAAGCACAACCTTCCACCACCGCCGCGCCAAAAGGCCAATGATCACTGCCGGCGCAACCGATACGAAGTAAGTGACCTTGATCAGCACCAGTGCGGCCATGCCCAACCCGATGATCACGCCATCCAGCGCCGGGCAGGCCCTCAGTCGCGGCTCCAGCATCACCAGCGGCAGGGTCACGTAGACAATCGCCCACGCCCAACGGTTGTAATGCATCGAGATCGAGATGCTCGGCTCGGTCTGGCCATGCACCAGAGCCACACACAGCACCATGACGAACCCGGCATAAGCCCAGCCGACCCACCCGCCGATCCGACTTCGTGCGACATGCGCCGCAGGCAGCAGAAGCAGAAGCGCGACAAAGCCTTGTGCCCAGAAAACCGCGTGCCCGATCCCGGCGCCAAGCCGCGCGAACAGCGCAATCGGCGCCATCGCCAGCACCCCGATCGGCGACATGAAATCAAGGTGCGGCCACTCGCCTCGCGCCATGCGCAACGCGATATCGGCCATCTGGACCGTGTCTCCTTCGTGCTTGCCGATGTAGAAGCCACCCTTCAAAAACGGCAGCCCCCCTAGCACCACGACCACCGCCAGAAGGAAGATTTCCAGCGCCCGGCTATCCGATTTCTTCATGCCCTAATTTCCTGCCTGCTCTTCCCTTTTTTGGCCACATTACCCCGCCAGTCTGACCATTGGAAAACAATTGCACCGCTATGGCTGCAATTTCCTCGAATCGATGGTTCGCCGTGGGTGGCGGTGAAGAAGGGCCCGAAGAATGAACATTCAGGTGACCAACGTTCTCGCTCCGGCAGTGCCGAAGTCGATCGAGGATACCGGTCTGAATGTCGTGATGATGCGCGACATTCTCCTCAAGACCATCTTCCGCATGAACCTTGATCTGGTCTCGGACATTTCGCGCACCATCGCCATGCCGATCCCGATCACGCAAGAGTTGATCGACCTCGCCCGGGGTCAGCGCCTGCTTGAAGCAACAGGAACTCTTCACGCCAATTCCGGCGGCGAAATGGGCTATCAGTTGACTGACGGCGGCAAGGCCCGCGCGCTCGATGCGCTGGCGCAGTCCGAATACTACGGTGCCATGCCTGTGCCGCTGGACATTTACCGCGAACAGGTCAAACGCCAGTCGATCCGCAACATTCAGATGACCCGACAGCAATTGACCGGCGCGATGGGTCACCTGATCCTGCCCGACTCGCTTCTGGACCATCTCGGCCCCGCCGTTGGCTCCGGCCGCTCGATCCTGATGTACGGCCCGCCGGGCAACGGAAAGTCCTCGATCTCGAACGGCATCCGTGACGCGCTTGGCGACAAGATCTATATCCCGCGCGCCATCGAATATGCCGGTCAGGTCATCACCGTCTATGACCCCATCGTGCATTCCGCCGCCGAGGCATCCGTCGACGACCCGATGAGCCTGCGCCGGTCCTCGAACCGATTCGACAATCGCTATGTTCTTTGCGAACGCCCGACCGTGATCACCGGCGGCGAATTGTCGCTGGACATGCTCGATCTGACCTACAATCCGACCGCGCGGACCTACACGGCATCGCTGCAACTCAAGGCAACCGGCGGCGTGTTCATCATCGACGACCTTGGCCGTCAGGCCGAACCGCCGCAGAAAATCGTCAACCGCTGGATCGTTCCACTCGAAGAATCCAAGGATATTCTGGCCCTTCAGTCGGGTGAAAAGTTCGAAGTCCCTTTCGATACGCTGGTGATCTTTTCAACCAACTTCCATCCCAACGACATCTTCGATAAGGCAGCACTTCGGCGGATCTTCTTCAAGATCAAGATCGACGGTCCGAACCAGGAAAACTTCCTGAAGATCTTCGCGCTTGTTGCCAAAAAGAAGAAAATGCCGCTTGATGAGCGGGCATTGTTGCATCTTTTGAAGGTAAAATATCCAACCATCAATAACGAGTACGCGAACTACCAGCCGGTCTTCCTCATCGATCAGATGATTGCGATCTGCAACTTCGAAGGCATCCCTTACCAGATGTCTCCCGAGTTGATTGATCGCGCGTGGGCCAACATGTTTGTTAAAGATGAAAAGATAGTAAACTGATGATTTATTTAGGTATTTCCGGCACTCATATTTCCGCGCAAACCTTCCTTGCTGCCCTTCGGGCCAATGAAATGTCTGTCCGCGATTTGAACGGCCCCGACGATGCCGCAGGGATCGAAACCCTGCTGCTCACGCCCCGCGACGTGATGGAATCCGAGCGTCTCCTGTTCGAGGACGAAGCTTACGCACGCCGTCTGCCGAGCCTGAAGGTTCTTATCCTGTCCGGCACCCTTTCGCCCCGCTATGTCCGCGCGCTCCGCGACCGAGTTCCTGCACGGATCGAGATGATCGACGCACCCTTGGTTGGTGCACCGCGTGCCGTCGCTTCCGGTCAGGCGACCTTCCTGCTAGGCGGCCGGCCCGACGTGATCGACAGCCTGCAGCCGCTCTTCTCCATCCTGTCCCGCAACCAGACGCGCATGGGCGAATTCGGCACCGCAATGGCCGCCAAGGCGCTGCAAGACTGCATCACCGCCGCCTCGTCGGCGATGGCGCGCAGCGCACTCGACTGGGCCGAGGCGCAGGGCATCGAGGAAAGCCGCCTTCTGTCGTTCCTCAAGGCAACGCTTGCGCGGCAACTGCCACCCGGAATGACCGATCCGGCTTCGCTGGTCACCAACACCCTGCCCGGCGACAATGCCGGCGCGGTGCTGGTCAAGAACGTGGAAACCGCTCTCGACACGGCTCTGGCCGGGGTTCACCTGAACCCGCCCCGCATGGGCCAACGCCCAAGCGCGACACCACGAACACGTCACCTTCACTGACCGGGCGCATCTGGTCGCTCTCTGGCAAACAGTCAGGTCATGCCCTAGCTTGAGGCAATGACCTCACTTCCTGAACCCTTCGCCAGTTGGTTCGACGCGCGCGGCTGGCAGATTCACCCCCACCAAAGCGACCTACTGGCGCGCGCCGCCTTGCCCTGTCTGCTGCTGGTGGCTCCAACCGGCGGCGGCAAGACACTCGCCGGTTTCCTGCCCACGCTCCTTGAACTTTCTGATGGCCGGCACCCCGGCCTCCATACGCTTTACATCTCGCCGCTCAAGGCGCTTGCCGCCGACATCCGCCGCAACCTGTCGCGGCCCATTGACGAAATGCAGCTGCCGATCCGCGTCGAAGACCGCACCGGCGACACGTCCTACAGCAAGCGCCAGCGCCAGCGGGCTGACCCTCCGCATATCCTGTTGACCACGCCAGAAAGCCTTGCGCTTTTGCTCAGTTACCCTGACGCTCCCCACATCTTTCGTGGCCTCAATCGCGTGATCGTCGACGAGATCCACGCTCTGGCGGAATCAAAGCGCGGCGATCAGTTGATGCTCGGCCTGTCGCGCCTGCAATCGCTGTGCCCCGGTCTGCGCCGCGTAGGCCTGTCCGCAACGGTGGAAGACCCCAAGGCGATAGCCGACTTTCTCGCCGCAGCGCCGGGTGACTGCGCGATCATCCATGCCGATCCCGGCCCCGACCCCGACATTTCAATGCTTGAAACCGAAGCGGCGCCGCCGTGGGCAGGTGGCGGCGGACGCTACGCCATTCCCGCGATCCTTGACGAGGTTCGCCGCCACCGCACGACACTGATCTTTCACAACACCCGCGCACAGGCCGAGATCTTCTTTCGCGACCTGTGGTTGGCCAACGAAGATGCCCTGCCCATCGGCATCCACCACGGCTCGCTCTCTCGTGAAGCCCGCGAGCGGGTAGAGGCGGCGATGGTCGCGGGTCAGCTTCGCGCCATTGTCTGCACCGGTTCGCTCGACCTTGGCATCGACTGGGGTGACGTCGATCTGGTCATTCAGGTCGGTGCGCCCAAGAACGTCAAGCGGCTGGTCCAGCGGATCGGGCGTGCCAACCACCGCTACAACGCGCCCTCCAAGGCGCTGATCCTGCCCGCGAACCGGTGGGAGGTGATCGAATGCCACGCCGCCCTTCAGGCCGTGCGCGCCCATGACCTTGACGGCACGCCGCGCGGCCCCGGCCCATTGGATGTTCTCTGCCAGCATCTGCTGATCGTCGCCTGTGCCGCGCCCTTTGACGCCGACGCGCTTTACGCTCAGGTGCGGACCGCCGGCCCCTATGCCGCCCTGACCCGGCCCGACTTTGACGCCTGCCTGGATTTTTGCGCGACCGGCGGCTATGCGCTGCGCGCCTATGACAAATGGCAGCGGCTAACATCGCGCGCGGGCCTGTGGGGGCTGCGCGATCCGCGATCCGCCCAAGCCATCCGCATGAACATCGGCACCATCGTCGATACAGAAACCCTGAAGGTGCGGCTGAAATCGCGGATGGGCGGCGCCCCCCTTGGCGAGGTAGAGGAGGCCTTTGCCGCCACCCTGACCCCCGGCGACAGCTTCCTGATCGGCGGCGAGGTGGTGCGCTATGAGGGCTTGCGCGAGCTGACGGTCGAGGTCAGCCGCGCCCCCGGCCGCGCGCCGCGCGTCGCGGTCTTTTCGGGGGGCAAGTTCGCAACCTCGACCGAACTTTGCGTGCGGATGCTGGCAATCCTTGCGGCGGACCGCTGGCCCGACCTGCCCGCCCATACCGCCGACTGGATCGCCCGACAGCGCGCCACGTCGGCCCTGCCCAGCGCCGGGTGTCTGCTGATCGAAAGCTTTCCCGACAGCCATTTCGGCGGCCAGCGCCAGATGCTGTGCCTGTATGGCTTCGCCGGGCGCAACGCCCAGCAGACACTTGGCCTGTTGCTGACCAAACGGATGGAGGATGCGGGCCTGCACCCCCTGGGCTTTGTCGCCAGCGATTATGCCACGCTGATCTGGGGCCTTGATCCGGTGACGGATATCGGCACGCTGCTTGACCCCGCCGGGCTCAAGGCCGGGTTCGACGACTGGCTGACCGGCAACGCGGTGATGAAGCGCACCTTTCGCGGCGTGGCGCTGATTGCCGGGCTGACCATGCGCAACCACCCCGGCCTGCGCAAATCCGGTCGGCAGGCGACATTCTCGACCGATATCCTTTATGACACGCTGCGCCGCTATGACCCCGGCCACCTGATGCTGCGGGTCACCCGCACCGAGGCGCTAAGCGGCCTTGTCGATTTCTCGCGGATCGAGGCGATGCTGGCGCGCACCGCGGGCCGCGTCGATCTGCGGCGCCTGCCCGGCGTCACCCCCTT
>JBATMT010000177.1:0-3225 GCA_049289975.1 Paracoccaceae bacterium
GTCTGGCGGTTCGCATAGTCGAGGAAGACCGCTGTCGGCAGAGTCGCCTGACCCTCTTCAAGCTGGATGATGCGCGGACTCGATCCATCTAGCACTGCCGCAGCCGTGTTGGAGGTTCCGAAGTCTATGCCGATCGCAGGCGTTCCCATCGGCGGCTCCTTTGCCGAAAAGCGGAGCGGGTGCTTAGCAGGCGAGACATTCCTCAGCAAGAGCCGCGTCCCGAGCCATTGACCCGCCGCGTCCGGCTCCTTACCGATGTCTGGACAAAGGGAGGGAACCATGAGGCCCGCGACAGATGCTCTTCTGGTTATTGATGTGCAGAATGATTTCTGCCCCGGCGGCGCGCTGGCCGTGGCAGGAGGTGATGCAATAATTGCACGGATAAACGGACTTCTGCGAGACTATCCCGTGCGTGTCCTGACCCAGGACTGGCACCCCGCAGACCATTCTTCCTTTGCCGAGAACCATCCCGGCGCCGCACCTTTCAGCCTGATTCAGATGCCGTACGGTCCGCAAGTGCTTTGGCCCGTGCATTGCGTGAAAGGCACTGAGGGTGCCGAATTCCACGCCGATCTGGCGACCGATGCGGCCGACATCGTCATTCGCAAGGGGTTCCGGACCGCCATCGACAGCTATTCGGCTTTCTTTGAAAACGATCACAGCACTCCGACCGGGCTTGACGGCTATCTGCGGTCACGCGGGGTCACTGCGGTTACGCTGGTTGGCCTTGCCACTGATTTTTGCGTTGCTTATTCGGCGATCGATGCAGCCGGACTTGGTTACACGGTCACCGTTCTGGAAGATGCCTGCCGCGCCATCGATCTGAACGGATCGCTTGCCGAGGCGCGTGACAAGATGCGCGCGGCGGGCGTGCGGCTGGAGCATTAAATGGTCGATATCGCTACACGGGTTCACAACCACAACTGGAAGATTGATCCGATCGTCCGGTCACTTCTAGACGACGATTTCTACAAGCTGCTGATGTGTCAGTCGATTTTCCGCAATCGCCCCGACACGCAAGTGACGTTCAGTCTCATCAACCGTTCAACCAATATCCGGCTGGCAGATCAGATCGATGAAGGCGAACTGCGCGAGCAGTTGGACCATGTACGCTCGCTGTCATTGTCACGGGGTGAAAGTACATGGCTTCGCGGAAATACCTTCTATGGCAAGCGGCAGATGTTCCGGCCCGACTTCATGGAATGGTTCGAGGGATTGCGACTGCCTCCCTACCATCTGGAAAAACGCGACGGTCAATATGAGTTGACCTTCGAGGGGCGTTGGCCCGAAGTGATGATGTGGGAGATTCCCGCGCTGGCGATCCTGATGGAGCTGCGCTCTCGTGCTGTGCTTGCGACGATGGGCAAATTCGAGCTTCAGGTGCTGTATGCGCGGGCGATGGCCCGGCTTTGGGAAAAGATCGAACGACTGAAGAAGATCGACGGGTTGAAGATCGCCGATTTCGGTACGCGGCGGCGGCACTCGTTCCTGTGGCAGGACTGGTGCGTGCAGGCGATGATCGAAGGGCTTGGGTCGTCGTTCACCGGGACCTCGAACTGCCGCATAGCCATGCGCCGTGACATCGAGGCGATCGGCACCAACGCCCACGAATTGCCGATGGTCTATTCCGCGCTTGCCGACAGCGATGACGAACTTCGGCAAGCGCCCTACCGGGTTCTGGCAGACTGGCATGAGGAACATGAAGGAAACCTGAGGATCATTCTCCCCGATACGTACGGCACTGAAGGTTTTCTGAAGCGCGCGCCAGATTGGCTTGCCAAGTGGACGGGCATCCGGATCGACTCTGGCGATCCAGCAGCGGGTGCGGAAATTGCGATCAACTGGTGGAAGGAGCGAGGTGAAGACCCGCGCGACAAGCTGGTGATCTTCTCTGATGGACTGGATGTCGACAAAATCGAGGAACTTCACGCGCGGTTCAAGGGCCGGGTCAAGGTGAGTTTTGGCTGGGGAACGCTTCTGACCAATGATTTCCGGGGTTTCGCGCCGCATGACGGTCTTTCGCCGTTCAGCCTGGTGTGCAAGGCGGTCAGTGCCAACGGCAGGCCAACCGTCAAACTGTCGGACAATCCGAAAAAGGCGATGGGGCCGAAAGACGAAGTCGCGCGCTATATGCGCGTGTTCGAAGTCGGCCAGCAGGTCGCCCGGGATGTCGTGGTCTGAGAAAAGAGCGCGGTTGCCCTGACCGGTTAGGCGCCTGTTAAATCCGCGCTGCTAGGACGTTCTTCGGGCAGAACCGAAGGATTCGACATGGCGGGTCAGCCAAATCCGGCACCCACGATCATCAAGCGCAAGAAGGTCGTCGCTGGCGGCGGTCATCACGGCGGCGCATGGAAAGTCGCCTATGCGGACTTCGTGACCGCGATGATGGCGTTTTTCATGCTGATGTGGCTGCTGAACGCGACGACCGAAAAGCAACGCAAAGGGATCGCCGACTACTTCAGCCCAACCATTCCTCTCAGCCGCGTTTCGGGTGGCGGAGATGGCTCTTTTGGCGGCGATAGTGTCTTTTCCGAGGATCAGATTGCCCAGAACGGCACAGGCGCATCCAGCCTGAAACCTACTGTGGAAAATCAGGCTCTGGGCCAAACGGGCAGCGAAAAGAGCGCGGATGCACAGAACAAGGGCCAGTTCGAGAACGAAGCGAAAAAGATCGAGAAGGCGTTGATGGGGCTGGGCGGAGAGAGCATGGTTTCGGAAAACCTGCTCCGGCATATCGTCACGCGCGTGACGGATGAGGGATTGATCGTGGAGGTTTTCGACCAGCCCGGCGAGCCCCTGTTTGAGGAAGGAACGACAGTGCCGACAAGCATCACCACAGAGTTTGCGACTGTCGTGGCAAAGGTTTTTGGCCTTGTCGACAACAAGGTCGCGATCAACGGACACATGCGGGCTTTGCCGGAGGTGCTGAAGTCAAACCCGGTGTGGGATCTTTCGGCAAACCGCGCCATGCAGATGCGCCAACTGCTGGAGGCGGCATCCCTTGACGAGAAGCGGATCGAGCGGATTACCGGATTCGCGGACCGAAAGCCCGCAGTGCGCAATCCTCTTGCCGTGCGCAACAACAGGGTTGAGATCATCCTGCTACGGTCGAACAGCTAATTTTCAAGGCATTTTGAACCATTAGGGCAATCTTAAATGCCACTGCGCCATTGTCGGAAGCTGACAAGGACAAAGCAGCAGAAAGGCAGCCCGCATGTCCATTTC
>JBATMT010000178.1:0-3526 GCA_049289975.1 Paracoccaceae bacterium
GGTTCGACGTCAGTCGCGCTTCCTCCGCCACCCACATAAGTCATTGTTTTTATTGGAGAAAACGTCAATTTTTCTGGCGATATTCTGGCCAATTCTGGTTGAGTTTCCCAACTGAGACTCCCCTTTAACGTCTAAAGCCCCGATTTGCGCGGATCGGTCTCTGTGAGCAGCATCCTGCGCTTCGGTTTTTGCTTGGGTAAATTCCCTGCGTGCAGGGATTTTGCAGGGAATTTTTGCACCTTACCCACCAATGCAAATCGGTCGCAATGCAGCGAAAAAAGAGACCGCTTCGATGGCACGGCACGACGGGACCTGCAGTGCGGGCTGCTCGGCAGTTCCCGTTCTCGGCAAGGAGGAGATGCAACGGTCCGTCCAGAAACTCTCCCTGTCCGTCTCAGAAGCCGCAGAGCAACTCTTGCTCGGACCAGTCGAGGGGCAGGGAAAGGAACGCCAAGGGGGCTCGGGTTCGGATATAGGCATCATGATGACCCGCGGTGCGGGCAATCTCGTGAAGGGGGTTGCCTGATTTGAGCGCCTGGGTCCAGCGATGTGCGTCGGCCAATGCCTTGCGCAATGCAGGATCCGGCGACGGGATTGGCTGGCCAGCCAGCAGCTTCATTTCGATGCCGCGGCGTCTGAGGGCGAAGGGCGCTGCGATGGACAGGACGTCGGATGCCAAACGGTCCTGACGGATCTCCAACTCTTTACAAAGCGTCGCCGCATCGAGGGTGAGCGTCAGCGTTCCTGCACCGATCTTTCCGACCACAAGGAGTGATCGCAAGAGCGCTGTGTCATCGCCGCCGCGAAGTGTGGCGATCACCGCCTGCACGCGAGCGCGCAGCGCATCATCTTCGCGAAGATCGGGTGCGCTGAGCAGGCTGTGTGTCCGCGCTTTCGCCGCAATATGATCCGCGATGATGGCACGGATGGCGGCCTCGAGTTTTGGGGCAGGCAAGCGCCAGCCACTCGGGTCCACCACGCCGCGCAAAAGGCGATTTGAGACATAGTAGCGCAGGCGCTCGCCGCGCCGTAGGGTGTGGGTTGGCGTGAGCCGGTCGCCCGTCTCATCACGCAGCTTGCCAATGAGTGACGCCGGATCGGAACGGCGGCCGATGCCCTCGACATTCCCACGCCCACGCGGGCGCGCAGCGGCTGTCTGCAATGTCCTTTGAACACGGTCCCAGAGAGCCACATCAACGATGGGCCGATGGCAACCAGGCCAGAGCAGGTCCTTGTGACGGATCTTGCCGATATAGACCGGGTTGGTGAGGATCTTGTGGATTTGACCGCGTGAGAGAGGGTTGCCGCCCTGTTCGCGACCAGAGCGGAAGAGATGGTGCTTCGAGCGCAATCCGAGGGCGTCCGCTTCACGTTCGACACGGGCGAGGTTCTGCAACCGCTCGCAAAGTTCAAAGAGCGTCTGGACCGTCTTGGCCTCAGCAAGGTTGACCGCCAGTTCCCTGACCTTCGGATCAGGGGGGCGGTCATAGCCGAGGGGTGGGATGCCGCCCATCCAAAGTCCCTTCTTCTTGGATGCAGCGATCTTGTCGCGGATGCGCTCCGCTGTCACTTCGCGTTCAAACTGAGCGAAGGACAGCAAGACATTGAGGGTGAGGCGGCCCATCGAGGTGGCTGTATTGAAGGACTGCGTGACGGAAACGAAGGAACACCCCCGCGCATCGAGCCGTTCGACAAGCTTGGCAAAGTCGGCCAGGGATCGCGTCAGCCGGTCAATCTTGTAGACGACGATCATGGTGATGCGCCCGGCGTCGATCTCGGCGAGGAGCCGCTGCAGTCCCGGTCGTTCGAGAGTGCCCCCCGACAGGCCCCCATCGTCAAACCGGTCTTTGGCAAGAATCCAGCCTTCTTGCTTCTGGCTCGCAACGAAGGCGGCGCAGGCTTCATGCTGGGCGTCGAGGGAGTTGAAACCCTGATCGAGCCCTTCGTCGGTGGACTTGCGGGTGTAGATCGCACAGCGCACGGTCGGAGGCATCGTCATCGGACCTGCTCCTTCAGACCAAAGAAGCGTGGGCCGGACCAATGGGCGCCGGTGATGGACTGGGCGATTGCAGACAGGGAGCGATAGCTGCTTCCGTTCCAGTCAAACCCTGCGTCCGTCACCTCAACCACATGGGTGACACCATTCCACTCGCGCAAGAACCGTCCACCGGGCTTCAAGCGTGGTGATTGTGGTTTGCCGCCTTTGGCCGTCAGTTCTGCGATAAACCCCTGTGATAGACCACGCGCGCGTCGGGCCTGGACCTCGAAGGCCAGAAAGCGGCGCAAGAATGGTTGGCTCAGGCTTTTGGGCGGTGGCGTGCCAAAGATACCAGACCAGGCGGCAAGAAGCGCCGTCCGGTCCATACTTTCGATCGCGGCGACGGTCGGTGTCACGCCTGCGCCTCCGGTCGGGACAGGATGCGATAGACCGGTCCGCCGGCGCCCGACTTTGCAGGTTGGCGCTCGATCGCATATCCGGCCTTGCGCAGTCCGCTCAAGACGGCGCGGACGGAATGCGCCTGCCAGCCGGTGGCACCCTGGAGGGCGGCAAGATCTGCGCCAGGCTTGCGCGACAAGAGCCGGATAACGAGTTCGGACTTGGTGGGGCGGGGTTTGGTCTCGGTCATATCAGACATGGCAGTCTCCTCGGTCAAAGTGGGCGGCATGCTTGCCGACCTACTGACGCGAGCCCGGGCTAGTCCGGGCGCAAGATCACTGACGCTTGGTTTGCTGACATAGTCCAGTCAAAAGACGACTTGAGCACCGGCGTTGCGTTTGTCAACCGATTCAATATGTTAGACTTGACCTCCGAGCTGATTTGCGTCTAGGATTGGCGCGTTCGGGTCGGGAGTACTCTCTCATGGGCGCTCCGTCACCACCGTCCGAAACGTCGTCGCGGTGGTAGTGAGGCCTGATCTTCTTCCACCGTCAAACCGTCGTGTTTTGAGTGGGAGTTACCATGACCATAGAGACGTCTGAGAAACGGGCGCCAGATTTGGACCCTGGCGCAAAGAGCGGCGAGGCGTCCGCATTGCAGCGGCGCAACGATGCGTTCCCGAAGCTGGAGATAGTCTGGATCAAGACTGACCAGATTGATTCAGCATCGCGGCAGACCCGTCGGGCATTGAAAGGGCAGATCGCCAAAGTGAAGCGTGCGATCGAGCGGTTTGGCAACCGTGTCCCGATCCTTGTCCATCGTCGTACTGGCCTCGACAGGTACCAGGTCATTGATGGCCATGCGCGCCTGGCTGCCGCGCGTCTGCTTGGCGCAGAGACCATCCCCTGCCTGGTGGTCGACGACTTGCCAGATGCGGAGATCCGCCGCCTCGCCCTGTCGTTGAACAAGATCCAGGAAACTGGTGCGTGGGACAGGGATGCGCTTCACCTCGAGTTTGCAGAGTTGATCGCGATCGATGCGGACTACGACTTTCCTGGCTTCGAGATTGCCGATGTGGAAGCCTTGCTCTTGGACGACGAAGACGAGGGTCCAGATCCGGCCGATGACCTCGCCGATCATGTGGTGGGT
>JBATMT010000179.1:0-5680 GCA_049289975.1 Paracoccaceae bacterium
GATCAAGAACCCGCTGATCACAAAGAAAAGCCGCACGCCAAGATGGCCGAACGGCCCGTGCGGGAACCAGAAATGCGTCAGCAGAACGCCACCGACCGCAATGGCCCTCAGCCCGTCGATCTGGGGCCGGTAGCCATAGTGCGCGCCAGCCATCAGGCCTCTTCCACCATGACCACGCCTTGCAGCGACTTGATCGCGCCCTTGATCTGCGGGTTCACCGGGAAGTCGCGCTCGGTCGAAATCTCGATCTCGGTTCCGGTTTCACGGTCACTGATGCAAAAGCTGATGCGACCCTTGCTGCGCACCTTCAAGTCCTCGGCCATGCGGGCAAGCAACGTGGCGACCGAAGTGACGGTAGCGGCATCGCCCACATGGATCTTGAGGCCGCTCGACCCGGCATCGGCGGCAACCGTGTCGATAGGTTGGGCGGCGCGGGCCAGAAGCTTGAGCGTTTCACCCTCAAGCGTTGCCTCGACCGTCAGCACAACCGCAAGTCCCGGCTCCAGATGCTGGCGGGCGGCTTCGAGCGTGTCGGAAAATACCGTGACCTCGTAAAGGCCGGACGGATCGGAAAGCGAAACGAAGGCAAAGCGGTTGCCCCTGGCGGACTTGCGTTCCTGCCGGGCCGACACTGTGCCAGCGATCTTGGCGACCATCGGCCCGTTTTCGGCCGCGATGGTCAGTTCGGCCAGCGTCATCACCTTCTTGCGCTTCAGCGCGGGCATGTAGTCGTCAAGCGGATGGCCCGACAGATAGAAGCCGACCGCCTGATGTTCCTCGGCCAGACGTTCGACGGGCAACCAATCGTTAGTGCCAGACAGGCGCGGTTCCGGCAGGTCTTCGCCCGCGTCACCAAAGAGCGACACCTGATCGGAGCCTGCCGCTTCGTGGATCGCGGCTGAATAGGCGGCCAGCGCATCGAGGCTGTCAAAGACCCGGCGGCGGTTCGGGTCAAGCTGGTCAAAGGCCCCGGCGCGGGCAAGCATTTCCAGAGGCCGCTTACCCAGCCGCTTCAGGTCCACCCGGCGCGCGAAGTCGAACAAGGTGGCAAAGGGCTTCTCGCCCCGGTCGGTCCGGCGGGCGGCAACGATCATCTTCATTGCCTCGACCCCGACATTCTTCAGCGCACCCAGCGCATAGATCAACTGGCCGTCGCGGACGGTAAATGTCGCGAGCGAGCGGTTGACGCAGGGCGGGACGGTGGTGATGCCCAGCGTATCGACCTCGCGCTTGTAGATGGCAAGCTTGTCGGTCAGATGCATGTCGCAATTCATCACGGCGGCCATGAACTCGACAGGGTGATTGGCCTTCAGCCAGCCGGTCTGATAGCTGACCACCGCATAGGCTGCAGCGTGTGACTTGTTGAAACCGTAGTTGGCGAATTTCTCCAGCAGGTCAAAGACTTCCCCGGCCTTCTTCGCGGGCACGTCGTGCGTTTTCTTCGCGCCTTCGATGAACTTCGGGCGCTCCTTGTCCATCTCCTCCTTGATCTTCTTGCCCATCGCCCGGCGCAGAAGATCAGCGCCGCCCAGCGAATATCCCGCCATCACCTTGGCGATCTCCATCACCTGTTCCTGATAGACGATGATGCCCTGAGTCTCGGCAAGGATATGGTCGATGGTCGGGTGGATCGATTCCAGATCGCGCAGGCCGTTCTTGACCTCGCAATAGGTCGGGATGTTCTCCATCGGGCCGGGTCGATAAAGCGCCACCAGCGCCACGATATCCTCGATGCAGGTGGGTTTCATGCGCCGAAGCGCATCCATCATCCCGGTACTTTCCACCTGAAACACCGCGACGGTGCGGGCGGCGGCGTAAAGCTCATAGGTCTTTGCATCATCAAGCGGAATCAGCGAAATATCGACGTCGATGTCGCGCAGCTTCAGAAGCTCGATGGCGTTCTGGATGACGGTCAGCGTCTTAAGCCCAAGGAAGTCGAACTTCACCAAACCGGCCGCTTCGACCCATTTCATGTTGAACTGGGTGGCAGGCATGTCCGAGCGCGGGTCTTGGTAAAGCGGCACCAGTTCGTCCAGCGGCCGGTCACCGATCACCACACCCGCCGCGTGGGTCGAAGCGTTGCGCAATAGCCCCTCGATCTGCTGGCCATAGTCCAGAAGCCGCTTCACCACCTCCTCGGCCCGCGCCGCCTCGCGCAAACGCGGCTCGTCGGCCAGCGCCTTCTCTATCGACACGGGCTTGACCCCTTCGACCGGGATCAGCTTTGACAGACGGTCCACCTGCCCATACGGCATCTGCAACACACGGCCCACGTCGCGCACCGCGGCTTTTGACAAAAGCGCCCCGAAGGTGATGATCTGGCCGACCTTGTCGCGGCCATACTTGCCCTGAACGTACTGGATGACCTCCTCGCGGCGGTCCATGCAGAAGTCGATATCAAAGTCCGGCATCGACACCCGTTCAGGGTTCAGGAACCGCTCGAAGAGCAGCGAATAGCGCAAGGGGTCAAGGTCGGTGATGGTCAGAGCATAGGCCACGAGCGAGCCTGCCCCCGATCCCCGGCCCGGACCGACCGGGATGTGTTGATCCTTGGCCCATTTGATGAAGTCGGCCACGATCAGGAAATAACCGGGGAACCCCATCTGCTCGATGATGCCCAACTCGAAGGTCAGTCGATCCTCATAGACCTCGACCGGGGCAGAATGTGGAATCACGGCAAGCCGGGCGCGCAAGCCCGCCCAGGCCTGACGGCGCAATTCCTCGACCTCGTCGTCGGCAAACTTCGGCAAGATCGGATTGCGCTTCTTGGCAGCAAAGGCGCAGCGCCGCGCGATCTCCACCGTGTTTTCCAGCGCCTCCGGCAGATCGGCGAACAGAGCCGCCATCTCGGCCTCGGACTTGAAATAATGCTGCTGGGTCAGGCGGCGGCGCGGTTCTTGCTGATCGACATAGGCCCCCTCGGCAATGCAGATCAGCGCGTCATGCGCCTCGAACATGTCGGGCTTGGGGAAATAGACATCGTTCGTTGCAACCAGCGGCAGGCCCATCGCATAGGCCATCTCGACAAAACCGCGCTCGGACTGGCGCTCTGCGGTTGTGACCTGCCCGCCCTCGCCGGGATGGCGTTGCAGTTCCACGTAAAGCCGACTTGGAAAGATCGCGGCCAGCCGCTGCATCAGCGCCTCGGCCTTGGTGCGCTGTCCGGCCTGCAAGAAACGCCCGACCGGCCCATCCGGCCCGCCGCTAAGGCAGATCAGACCGGCCGAATATTGCTCCAGTTCCTCGAGCGACACCTGCGGAGCTTCGCCCGCGTTGTCGAGATAGAGACAGGAGTTGAGCTTCATCAGGTTCATGTAGCCCGTCTCGTTCTGGGCCAGCAAAACGACGGGTGCGGGCGGGCGCGGACGGTCGCCCTGCTGGGTCAGATCATAGGTGACCGAGACCTGACAGCCGACAATCGGCTGAAGCCCCGCCCCCTTGGCCGTGACCGAAAACTCCAGCGCCGCAAACAGGTTGTTGGTGTCCGTCACCGCGACGGCAGGCATCCCTGCCTTTTCGCACAGCGCGATCAGCTTCTTGACCGGCACCGCCCCTTCAAGAAGCGAATATTCGGTATGGACGCGCAGATGGATGAATCGGGGGCCTGACATGGCGCGACCCTATCGCAAGGGCTGCCCGGGTGGAAAGGTGGGAAGCGAGAGAGCTGCCTGCTCTCTCGCGCTCTCACGGGGGTATTTGTCGTCGGAAAATGAAGACGTGATCGCTACTGCCTGACTGTCTTGTAGTCGCGGATGCGGCCACGGAAATAGATCTCGTAGCCGTCGGGATAGACATAGCCCACTTCGGCATAGGACGGCAGCCGACGCTCGCCCACCTGCGCATATTCGCCGTAGCGTCCGCGCCAATCGTAGCGCACCGGGCGACCTTCGGCATCGCGGGCCGGGCGCTCGCGGGCCTCCATCGTCACGATGTCGCCCTGAGCGTCGAAGCGGAACAGGACCCGTGCGGTGCCAACGCGGGTTTCAAGCCGCACCTCGGCTCCGCCATCCTCGGTCATGCGCCAATGCAGGTCAGGGTTGCCAAGAATGGCATCAGGGGCCAGGGGCAGTTCGGCCAGATAGCGATAGGCCTCGGCCAGCGAGGTTTCGACGCCCCGCGACTTCACTACCGGGATTGCGCCCAGAAGCCGCACCTCCAGCAATCCTTCGCCGCCGACAAAGGCATCAATGACGCGAAATCGCGTGAATGGCCCCCAGCCCTGCCGCGCCCACCACATGAAGCCGCTGCTGCCCACGGCGACCGTCTGGCGTGCTGTCACCTGAGACATCAGCCCGCCGCGCTTCAGCCGCATCTCGGCGGACTGGCGGAATTCGACGGCACAAAGGCCAGCGCCCACTTCGGCCCCGGCGCGGCGCGCATAATCGAGCACCAGCGCCGGAAGGGCTGCGGCACGATCCTGGCCAGAGGGTGACTGGCGCAGCCGTTTGGCCATTCGCATCGCCTTTGCACGGAACAATCGTGCGGAGAGCACACAGAAAACAAAGATCGCCAGCATGACAAGAATGGCGATCGGGGCTGCGGTCTGCATGCGTGGTCTCCTTGAAATGCCAAGCGCCGCAGGCCGCAGCCGGGCCTGAACGCTGTCGTAGCCGCGCACGTTAGTCCCAGACCCGGCCCTCGTCATCCCGACCCCCCGATTTGCACCCGGTTCCGGCGGTGAATTGCCGATCTTTCGGATTTGCCGGAAACTGATGCGGGGAATCGGACATAAGTTCTGCTTGCTTAGAATCCGCCGCTGGCGCTTCATGAAGGCAGGGAGACTAGGTACCTCGGGGAACGCATTTCGCTTTACGCCGCATCGGGCGAGTGCGTGGTAACCTCTGGCGAAGAGAAGGCGGCGGGTTCGGTGAATGAACGACATAGCGTTTCTGTTGAACGGAACGCCGGTGCACGTTTCGGGCGAGAGCCCGACGCGGACGCTTCTGGACTGGCTTCGTGACACGCGGGGCCTGAAGGGGACCAAGGAAGGCTGCAACGAGGGTGACTGCGGCGCCTGCACCGTGATGGTGACGGACGATGCAGGCTCACGCGCGCTGAATGCCTGCATCCTGTTCCTGCCCCAGTTGCACGGCAAGGCGGTACGCACGGTCGAGGGTCTGAGCGGTCCGGCAGGTGAACTGCACCCGGTTCAGGAGGCAATGGTCGCCCATCACGGCAGCCAGTGCGGCTTCTGCACGCCGGGGTTCGTCATGTCGATGGCGACGGCGCACAAGGGCGGAGCCACGGATCATGACGACCGGCTGGCGGGCAACCTCTGCCGCTGCACCGGCTATGCACCGATCATCCGCGCGGCGGAAGCGGCGGAAAGTGCCGCGGTGCCTGCGTGGATTACCGAGGATTTCACGAAACTGACCGCCGATGCGGTGACGATTGCGCCCGAGACGTCGGACCAACTGGCCGCATGGTACGAGGCACATCCCGATGCGACGCTGATCGCCGGGGCGACCGATGTGGGCCTGTGGGTCACCAAGGAACTGCGCGCCCTTCCCGAGGTGGCGTTCCTCAACCGTTGCACCGACCTGCAAGGCATATCCGAAGCGAACGGCATGTTCCGCGTCGGCGCGGGCGTGACCATTCAATCGGTCCGCAAGGCCGTCGAGGCGCGCAACCCGGCGTTCGGCGAACTCCTGCGCCGCTTTGCCAGCGAGCAGGTCCGGGG